>DATLYJ010000001.1 GCA_035574915.1 Dehalococcoidia bacterium
TACTCCGTATTGCCCACGCCGACGATGCAGTACTTGCCGTTGATGTCAAGCATCGATGGCTCCTGCGCGGGGAAGAGCTGACTTAACGGGCGTTAAACGCGTGCATCTTAGAACCGACTCTACCGCCCGTCAACGACCGGGAGCTCCCCGACCGCACTCGCCGCTCCTCCGGGAGCCGGCCGCTGGATCTGTCCGCTGGACCGGGTTACTCGGTCGCCACAACCCCTTAGCTCTCCCGTCCGCGCTTGCGACAATCCCCTCGTGGCCTGGCTCTGCCCCGGGCCCTCGGCGTGGCAGAATCTCGATGGCGCGGGCAGGAGGTGAAAGATGGCGGACATGCTGCAGATCGGGGCGTCAGTCGTGGACATCACGCCGGGAGTCGGACTCGCGATGGGTGGTTACGGCGCCCGCCAGGGCGTCTCCACGGGCATCCACGACCCCCTCAACGTCCGCACTCTCGTCCTCCACGATGGCCATAGCCACGTCGTGCTCGCCATCTGCGACCTCGTCGGCGTTCCGCCCGACCTCGTCGCTGCGGCGAGGGAACAGATCGAGAAGGACACGGGCGTGCCGGCGGAGAATGTCGCCATCGGCGCCACCCATACGCACTCGGGGCCGCTGCTGCGCGATGTGGACGTACCGGGGTACATCCCGGTAACGGCGAAGAAGATCGCCGGTTCCGTCGCCATGGCCCTGCGGTCCATGACTCCCGTACCCCTCAAGGCCGGAGTGGCAAACGTCACCACCGTCAGTCAGAACCGGCGCCACCCGGAAGGCCCGCTGGAGGAGACGGCTAAGGTCCTCCTGGCAGCGCCGGAGGGCGGCCGCGCGCCCGTGGCAACCGTGGTCAACTACGCCTGTCACGCGACCGTCATGGAGTACGACAACCTGGACTACTCCGCGGACTTCCCGGGTGCAGCAATGCGCTTCCTGGAGCGCAACCTCGGCGGCACGGGCGTCTACGTCCAGGGCTGCTGCGGAAACATCAACCCCGTCTGGATGCGTCACGATTTTGCCGAGGTCGAGCGCATTGGAGGCATCTTGGGAGCGGCCGCGGTCCGCACCGCGCACGAAATGCGGCCTCTGGGCGAGGGGCAGTGGTGCGTGAACCTCAACTGGTCCGAACAGACGCCGAAACCATCGCCCGGCGGCTTGCTGACCGGCCTCCGGCTCGACTCCGCCAGGACGTTTGTCGACCTGACGCGTCGCACGCTCCCTCCAATCGAGGAGATAGAGGCCGAAATCAGGCAGCTCGAGACGGCTCTGGAAGAGGCAGGGACAGACGTGGCGCGGCGGCGCCAGGTCAGGCCCAGGCTCAACTCCCTGCGCCTGTGGCGGGCACAGCGCCAGCGCGGCGGCGGCGCCGGCGGCTCCGAGGCCCTGGAAATCCAGGCGTTCCGCATTTCGGCCGAATGCGCCATCGTCACCCTGCCGGGAGAGTTCTTCGTCGAGGTCGCGCGCGATCTCGAGCAGCGGGCCGGCCTGCCCTTCCTCCTCATCGCCGGCTACACGAATGGCACCGCCGGCTACTTCCCGACGCAGCCCGAGTTCGACAACTTCGGCTACGAGGTCGGACAGGCGCGCTTTGTCCCCGGTGCCACCGAGGTGGTAACGGAGGAGGCCGCGCGCCTGGTGCGGAGCCTGTACTGACGCGCGGTCCGACGTTAACGCCGTCGTAAGGCCGTACCGCGCATTGGCGGGGCCGCGCTAACGGCGCCCGGCGCTAGGATCGGCCGGATGCCGTAGACAGGCGTCAGGCAGCCGACAGAGACACTGCGAGCGGCAGCGGATAGGATGGCGTCAGGTGTCGATTGGCGAGGAGAGGGGCATGAGCAGCGAAGAGTCCGCCCGTCTGTACCAGGACCTCGGCGTCCGGCCCGTGATCAACGCGGCAGGCGCTTACACACTGCTCGGGGGTTCCATGCTATCTGCCCGCGTGCGAAGCGCCATGGAGGACGCCAACCGCTACTTCGTGGAGATGGCGGCCCTCTTGCAGTCCAGCGGCGAGATCATCGCCCGGATGCTCGAGTGCGAGGCGGCCTACATCACTTCCGGCGCCGCCGGCGCGCTTGCCCTATCCGCCGCGGCCTGCATGACGGGGAGCGACCCGGCGAAGATCGAGCAGCTACCCGACACGACGGGCATGAAGGACGAGATCCTCATCCAACGGGTCGGGCGCATCAAATACGACCGCTGTGTAACCATTCCGGGCGCGAAGCTGGTCGAGTTCGGCGGTCCGGAGAAGACTTCGGTTGACGACCTGGCGGAGGCATTCACCGCGAAGACCTGCGCCGTGCACTACCTCGCGACGGGCACGCGTCCCGGCAGCCTCCCCCTGGAGGACATCATCCGCCTGGCCCACGACCACGGCGTGCCGGTCATCGTCGACGCAGCAGGGCAGACGTACCCAACCGACGAATTGCGCCGCTACGCCCGCATGGGGGCCGACCTGGTGTGTTATGCCGGCAAGTACTTCGACGCCCCTCACTCGACCGGCCTCATCACTGGCCGGCGAGAGCTCGTCGAGGCGGCGGCCCTGAACGGCTTCGTCTCCTTCGAGACGAATGGCCTGCGCAGCATCGGACGGCCGATGAAGATCGACCGCCAGGAGATCGTGGGCTGTGTCGTCGCCCTGCGAGAGTGGCTCTCCATGGACCACGAGGACCGGCTGATGAAGTACGGCGAGCGTTGTGAAGCCATCATGCGCGCCATCGCCGGGATACCCAACATCGAGGCGCGAAGGCTATCGGAGGTCGAACAGCCGATGCCGGTCTTCCGGGACGGCCTGCGCATCTGGTTCCGCGAGGGCGCGCCGAAGACGGCCGCCCAGGTCGAACGCGAGCTGCGCGAGGGCACGCCGAGCATCTGGACGCGCGCTCATGACGGCGCCCTCAACATCTCGGTGGCCTTTTTCGAAGACGGCGAGGACGAGGTCGTGGCCCAGCGGCTCAGGGCCGTCCTGACGTCGTAGCCTCCGTCCCCGTTGCAGCAAATCGGCCCTGAATAACGCCCGTCGATGACGTTATCGTGCTGAATAGATGGTTTTTGGGTTTCCCCAACCGTTCGCAATGATAGAATCGTAAGGTCGAAACGCGGTGGGGGGTGTATGGACAACGATTACCCGATCAATCTGGACGAAATTCTCCGTACCATCGAAACCGCAGACGTAATTACTGTCCGCTTCCTCCTCATCGAGAAGCGGCTTTTGATTGACAACCGGGTTAACGAGATCGACGGGCCCATGGCCCGGCTGGTGGCGCGGGTCAGCTCCTCCGAGGAGCGGTTCCGCAGCATCCGCCGGCTGCGGCCCCGCTTCCCGCTTCCCGAAAAGCTCACCTCTATCTGGTGGCCCAAGTACATCTCCACCCTGGAGACCTCTGGCGTCTGGCCCGCGCTCGTCCGCCGGATGGCCGAATCCGGCTTCCCCAATGCCGTGCGCCAGTGCGAGGACGTCCTCCGGGAGCTGAAGGAGATGGAGCGCAAAGAGATCATGGGCGCCATCCCCGGCGGCGAAGGCTACCAGACTCTCTGGCAGGCCTCTCACTCCACCCTGTAACCTCGATTACATGACACCGGCCGCGCGAGTGGCCCGCTACGTGCGGGCCGCCATGAAGTCTTTGCCCGCGGAGTTCGCTACGCGTCTCGACAACGTCGAGATTGTCGTCCAGCGCCGCGCGTCACGCCTGCAGAGGCGGCGCTCGGGCGGTGGCGGAGACCTCTACGGTCTTTACGAAGGCGTGCCGCTCGCCCAGAGGGGCTCCTGGTACGGCAACGTCACGCCGGACAAGGTCACGATCTTCTGGGAGCCGCTCGTGAGGGACTTCCCGGATGACGCCGACCTTCGGGAGCAGGTCCGGCGCACCGTGTACCACGAGATCGCGCACCACTTCGGCTTCACCGACGAAGAGCTCCTCGGCCTCGCCGTCGAGTAGGCCCCGCTCGCGTTCCCATGGCTTCATTCTGAGCTCAGGGCCCCCTGACCCTGAGCGGGCCGCGAACCCCGCCTCGCGCCGTCCGTATTCGTGCCTGAGACCGCTGCCAGACGTTCGCGGCCCGCGTGTTAGCATTTAGGCGTGAGCACAACTACCGACCTCTGGGAACGTGTCGATCAGGCGCTTGACCTGATCCGCCCCTACATCCACTCCCACGCTGGCGATGTCAACATAGTCGACGTGACCGATGACGGGGTGGTCAAGTTGCAGATGGTGGGCACCTGTCACGGTTGTCCCATGAGCATGCTCACCCTCCGTCTGGGCATCGAGCGCATCCTCACGGAGAAGGTGGAGGGAGTGACGAGCGTCGTTTCCATAAAGCCGGACGACTTCGACTATCCGGAAATCGAGCCGGCCGACGACGCGGCGTCGTCCTGACTACATGACCATGCGCGCCGACCTGCATTGACCGAGCCGCGCCCAGCAGGGACCGAGAGCTTGCGCGAACGCCTCGCGGAGGGGGTCGCGGACGTGCGCGAGGAGCTCGCCGAGCTGCGGGAGGAGATGGCCGGCGCGGCCGATGCCGTCCGCGAGGACATTGCGGCTACGCCCCTCGCCCGTCGGGCCGTCGCCTCCTACCTCTGGGTCATGTCCCGGGCGCCAACCTCGACGCGGGGCCGCGTCCTTGCCGCTCTGGCGCTCATCGTCCTTGTGATGACGCCGTCGCTGGTCCTGCTCTACGTCACCCTCACCGAAGGCTCGGGCGCAACGGAGAGCTGGTTCGGACGCCTCGGTTATGCGGGGGTGTTCCTCTCGAACATGGCCGGCACAGGCACCGTATTCATCCCTGTCCCCGGCCTGACCGCGGCGGCCCAGACGCTCATCGCATCGAGCGCCCAGAGCCTGAGCCCATTCATGGTCGGCCTCCTCGGCGGGCTGGGCATGGCCGTGGGGGAGATCACGGCCTACGTGGCCGGCATGGCCGGGGCCGAGATATCGAAGGAGGAGGGCCTGAAGGCGCCGCGCCCAATCCGTCCGGCAGTCGAGCGCCTTGTCCGTGGCGTCGATTGGCTGATGGACCGCTACGGCATGCCGACGCTGTTCCTGCTGGCCGCCGTCCCGAACCCGCTGTTCGAGGTCGCTGGCCTCACCGCGGGCGCCACGCGCTACTCTTTCCGCCGTTTCATGGCGGCGGTCACGCCCGGGAAGGTCCTCCGTGGCCTGATCATTGCCTACGTGGGCGAGCGCTTCATCTTCGGCTAAGCCGCGGGAGACGCGGCCGCGTCGGCCGGCGCCCGTCGGGTGCCGCGGGCCGCGCGATACGCGACGAGCGCGATACCACCGGCGCCCCACAGTCCGGCAAGGCCGACCACCAGCGCGCCCAGACCCGGCACGATGGCCACGAGCTGCGTGATGAGCAGCCCGACGGCAGCAGCCGCGTACGGGTGCGGGCTCTCGCCTCCGCCCTGTCCAGCGACCAGCATCCCCAAGCGGGTCGCGGCAGCGATGTACCCGAGGAGCCACATCGCCGGCAGGAGGAAGAGCAGCGCCCCGATGCCGAGGGGAATTCCTACGAGGGTGGCCATGACCATGAACGCCGCCACAGGCACGCCGACCCAAAGGACCACGGCGGCAACCACGGCGCTGCCCGCAGCCTCGGTCAGGCTCAGGCTGGCCGCCTGCAGCTGGCGGCCGCCGATCGCGGCGAAAACGAGGCCGGCGGCGATCACGGCCACGGTCAGGCCCAGCCAGGCGAGGATAGAGACGACCGCCCAGGCGCCGGGGAATACCAGGTTCTCGCGTTCTCGCAGGTTGCCGGTGATCGTGGCGCCGCCCGAGCGCTGCAGGTCGCTGCGGACCAGGGTGACGTCGTGGACGCGCGCGCCGTCCCGGAGCTCGAGGTTGCCGCTGATCACGGTCGTACCGCCGCGCACCTCGCCCGTGACGCTAGCGGTGCCGTCGATGACCACGAGGCCGCCGGTCACCGTGCCCTCGACGAAGGCATTGCCGTTGATGACGATTACGGTCTCGACCACCTCGCCTCTGGCGATGCGCACGTCGCCGCGGACGCGCAGGACGAAGCCCTCGTCCTCCTCCTGCGCCTGGGCCGGGAACGGCATCAGGGCGACCACGAGTGCCGCCAGAAAGACAGCAGTCCTCTTCATCTTCATCCTGCTCCTCCTCAGACGGAAGCGCTGCATACAACGTACTCCGGGCCGCGCCGCGCCAGTAGTGCCGGAAGGCCCGCCGCCGGGCTGCACGCCGCCCTTTATCGATTGACACCGGGCGCGCGCCATGACTAGCCTGCGCCAGACCAGGAGAGGGTGCATGGCAGGCAGGCGCGCTGGAATTCCGAGTTGGCCCAAAGAGTTCAGGGAGGTCGCCGATGGCGTTTTCGCCTACATTCAGGCGGGCGGCCCCGGGATAAGCAACCTCAACATCAGCAACGCGGGCGTGGTCCTCGGCCCGGAGACGAACGTGGCCGTCGATGCCCTGTGGGCGCCGCCCATGACTCGCGACTTCATCGAGAGCATCCGGCGGGCGAGCAACAAGCCCGTGGGCCACCTGCTTCTCACCCATCACCACGGGGACCACGTCTACGGCGCCGCCGCCTTCCGGCCTGCCGAGATCGTGAGCCACCGACGCTGCCGCGAAGTCATCTCCACCATGACTCCTCCCGACCCGGGGCGGATGCGGCAGGCCGGCTCCCCTTACGCGGACGACTTCGTCGGCCTGGAGCTGGCTCTCCCGACCCTGACCTACGAGTCTGAGATGAGCCTGTACTGCGGCGACCGCGAGGTGCGACTCCTGTATTGCGGCCCTGCCCACACTGTCGACGACACCCTCGTCTACCTGCCCAAGGAAAAGCTGCTTTTCGCCGGCGACATAGCCTTCTACTACGTCACGCCGCTCGCCTTCCAGGGCCACATCTCCGGCTGGATCAGGGCAATCGACCGCATCCAGGGCATGGAGGTCGACACGGTGGTACCGGGGCACGGCCCTGTCGGCGGAAAACGCGAACTCGCCGAAGTGCGAGAGTACCTGATGCTGGTGCGGCGGGAGGCGCGCCGCTGTTACCAGGCCGGCCTGGACGAAGCTCAGGCCGCGATCGAGATTCGCCTGGGCTGGTTCGATAAGTGGGTCGAACCGGAACGCCTGGTCCACAACGTCATGCGTTTCTACACGGAGCTAAGGGGCGACCCCTTCGCGCCCCTGGACGCGGCGAAGCTGCGAGCGGCGCTGGAAGTCTTCCGGGCGAAGACCGGCGCCTGATTGAGGCCCAGTCAGGAGGCCCTCCGACGGAGGGTCGCACACGCTGAGAGTGCAGGGCTTGGAATAAGAGGCGCCTAGCGGCGGAGGCTGGCAGGGAAAGAGGGCGACCCCGCCGGCGCCCTCTTTCCCTGTGACAGGCGTCAGGCAGCGTTCTCCTGCTGCGCCTGGAGCACGTCTTCGAAGACGTTCAGGAAGCTCTTCTTTTCGCCGCACCGCTTGCAGCGGCCCTCACTCGTCGGGCCGTCAGGCGTCTCGATCAGCCAGTGGTGCTGACAGGCCTGTCGCCGCCGTTCCCGGCTGCCGAGGGGCACAGTCCTTGTTTGCATTTGGTTCCCCCTTGTCAACAGGAGAACCTTAGCCCGGGCGGCGTTTCTGATGAGTATCGCTCGTAGCGGGCCTGCGTTAACGAAGGCTTTTGAAGCTGGCCGTTCGGATTCCGGCGTTAGCCCTGCCAGGCTTCCAGCGTGAGCCGAACCGTGATCTCGCGGTTTTCGCGCAGGAGCCGGATCTCGATGGTGTCACCCACGCTGCGCGAGTCTATGTACTTCGCCAGGTCCTCGAAGGTCTTCATCTCGTGACCATCGATCGAGAGGATGACGTCGCCAGGCGTGCGGCTCCCGGTGCCGCCGCCGATGCCGCGCAGACCGGCGCGGGCGGCGGCGCTGTTCGGCTCTACGCTGACCACCATCACGCCCCGGTCCACGCTCAGGCCAAACTGGGCCGCCCGCGCCGGCGTCAGGGTCTCGAGGCCGACGCCCATCTTCGGGTGACGGATGGTCTTGCCGGCAAGGAGGTCAGGCAGGAAGCGCTTGGCGATGTTTATCGGCACGGAGTATCCGATGCCAACGAAGGCGCGCTCGCC
The DNA here is from genome assembly GCA_035574915.1 of Dehalococcoidia bacterium. Classification (NCBI taxonomy): domain Bacteria; kingdom Bacillati; phylum Chloroflexota; class Dehalococcoidia; species Dehalococcoidia bacterium. Next base: position 8,068 of record DATLYJ010000001.1, read on the forward strand.
GTCCGGATTGTCGATCGCTGTCGTGATGCCGATGACCTCGCCGTTCATGTTGAAGAGCCCGCCGCCGGAGTTCCCGGGGTTGATGGCAGCGTCCGACTGGATGAGCTGGCGCAGAGGCCGGCCCGTGCCCCCACTGCCAAGCGTGCGGCCGACGCCACTCACGATGCCCTGCGTCACGCTGCCGGTGAGGTTAAGGGGATTACCGACCGCGATCACCAGTTCGCCGATGCGTACCTGGTCGGAGTCACCCAGGATAGCCGGCTGGAGCTTGTCCGGCGGAGCGTTGATCTTTATTACCGCGAGGTCGTTGCCGGGGTCGGTGCCGACGACGGTTGCGGCGTAGGAGCTGAGGTCGAAGAGGGTGACATCGATAATGTCGAAGCCGCGGACCACGTGGTTGTTGGTGAGGATGTGACCCTGCTTGTCGATGATGATGCCGGAGCCTGTGCCGCCCACGTTAGTGCGGCTGGACAGGCCGCTGACCGTGACGATGGACGGCCGGACGCGCGCGTAAAGGTCGGCCAGGTCCCGGGGCGCATCGCTGGACAGCGGCGTGGTGGTCGAGGGCGCGGCTTCGCGCACCACCGTCGCGGGAGCTTCATCCGACCGCAGCTGGTCGAGAGCAACGACCGCGGCGCCGCCCAGAGTCATGCTCAGGACTATCACCAGCGTCCAGGTCAGTACTTGTGTCCTCACCGCTGCCACCTCCAACTCCTGATCCTATGATCGCGATGCGCGGCGCGCCGGGATTTAGGCATCTGCAAAAAGAATGTCAAAACGCAGGCCGTCGCCGCAAAGGCGGCCTACCGCGCCCGCCCGCGCCGAAAATGCTCCAGCAGCGCCGGCCCGCTATCATCCCCCTGTGAGCCCTGAGATCGACCCCGGCCTGAGGCCGGTCCTGCCGTTAACCTCCCGGATCAACGAGGCCGGACATCTAGCCGTCGGCGGCTGCGACCTCGTGGACTTGGCCCGCGAGTTCGGCACGCCCCTTTACGTGTTCGATGAGGCCGACCTTCGGGCGCGAGCGCGAGAACTCCTGAGCGAGTTCCGTTCTCGCTGGCCCGAAACGTCCGTCATTTATGCCGCCAAGGCGTACATCGGAAGGGCGCTCGCGCGCCTGCTCGCCGAGGAGGACATCGGCCTCGATGTCGTGTCTGGCGGTGAGGTGGCAATCGCGGCGGCAGCAGGCTTCCCGCTCGAGCGCGCCTACTTCCACGGCAACAACAAGCTCCCGGCCGAGTTGCGCGAGGCCGTGAATGCGGGCATCGGGCGCGTCGTCGTCGACAACCTGACGGACGTGCGAGTGCTCGGCGAGGTGGCCGCCGCCGCAGGAAGGACACAGCCCGTGCTGCTGCGGGTCACGCCCGACGTCGACGCGCACACACACGCCAAGATCACCACGGGCGTCCTGGACAGCAAATTCGGGCTGCCGGTGGCCTTCGGGTTGGCGGAAGAGGCCGTCTTGGCCATCCAGCGCACGGCCTCCCTCGACCTCGTAGGCATTCACTGTCACATCGGCTCCCAGATCTTCGAGGTGGAGCCGTACTACGCGGCGATCGAAGTCGCGCTCGAGTTTGCGGCTGACATGATGCGCAAGCACGGCCTGGACTTGCGCGAGTTCAGCCCGGGCGGGGGCCTGGGCCTCCAGTACCTGCGCGAGGAGCCACCGCCGCCCGTATCCGTGTACGCGGAGGCGATCACAAGCGCGGTAAGGGACGGGTGCCGCCGCTTCGGGCTGCCGCGACCGAGACTCGTGGTCGAGCCCGGGCGCGTGCTCGTGGGAAGGGCCGGCATGGCGCTGTATACCGTCGGGTCACGGAAAGAGCTGCCGGAGGTGCGGACCTATGTTGCCGTCGACGGCGGCATGGCCGATAACATCCGCCCGGCGATGTACGGCTCCAGGTACGAGGCGCTTTCCGCCGAACGGCCAGACGCGCCTCAAGAGGAGACCGTCACGATAGTTGGCAAGTACTGCGAGTCCGGCGACTACCTGGTCAAGGACGCGCGCCTGCCACGGCTGCGTGAGGGCGAAGTGCTGGCGGTGCCGGCCTCGGGCGCCTACTGCCTGGCCATGGCGAGCAACTACAACGCCTCCCTGCGCCCACCCATCGTCTTCGTGGCTGACGGTAAGGCCCGTCTCGTCCGGCGGCGCGAGAAATACGCCGACCTCATGGCGACGGAGGTCGAGTGAGCGCAGGGCCGCTGCCGCGAGTCGCCTGGAGGACGGTCGGGCAGGAAACGGCGCTGGCCGCCCTGGAGCCGGCCGTCCTCAGCGGCGAGCCGGCGCACGCCTACCTCTTCACCGGCCCGGCGGGAGTCGGCAAGACGATGGCGGCCCTGGAATTCGCCGCGGCCCTCAACTGCGAGGGTTCGCCGAAGCCCTGTCGCGAGTGCCGCAACTGCCGCGACACCCTCGAGCCGGGCAGACAACACCCCGACGTCGAGGTCGTAGCTCCGGGCGGGGTCTGCGACGAGAGCGAGCACGGCACGCACGAGGGCAGCCGGGACATCCGCATCTGTCAGGTTCGACGCCTCGAGCGCGTGCTCTCTATGACGCCGTACCGCGGCGCCTGGAGGGTGGCGATCATCGACGGCGCCGAGAGGCTGAACCAGGACGCCTCGAACGCCTTCCTGAAGACCCTCGAGGAGCCTCCGCCGGCGACCGTGCTCGTGCTGGTCACCGACCGCGAGGAGCAGCTCCTGGAGACGGTGCTTTCGCGCTGTCGCAGGGTCGCCTTCGGAAGGGTGGACAGGGAGAAAATAGAGGCCGTTCTTGCCGAGCGAGGCGTCGAGGGCGAACGGGCGGCGGCAATCGCCGCGCTGGCAAACGGGCGCCTGGGCTGGGCGCTGCGCGCCATCGAGGACGAAACCCTGCTTTCCGAGCGTGAGGGGTTCCTGGACTCCGCGCGGGCCGTCGCCCACGTTTCGCGCCCCGGCCGCCTCGCCTGGGCGAAGGCAGCGGACGAGCGCGGCGCCGCCGTCCGCGAGCGCTATCTGCGTGAGCTCGAGGTGTGGGAGCAGTGGTGGCGAGACGTGCTCTCCGTAGCCGCGGGAAGCGGGGCTGGTATCATAAACATCGATAGGTCAGCCGCTCTGCGTGAAGAGGGCGGACTGTATCGGCCGCTGGCCATCGTGCGCTTCCTGCGTTCCCTGCAGAAGACCAGGGAGTACCTGCAGGCTAACGTCGATGCCCGGCTGGCGCTCGAAGTCCTGGCGCTGGACGTGCCGCAGCCGGCGTCCACGGCCGGGAAGCGATAGACGAAAGGGGTGCCTCGCTCCGGCGGGGCTGTCGTAATGCCGAACATAGCCGGGGTACGCCTGCGCGAGGCAGGCAAAATCCTCTATTACGACGCCGGCGACCTGGAAGTCCACGTTTCGGACTACGTAGTCGTGGAGAGCTCGCATGGGGTCACCGTTGGCCGCGTCGTCATCGCCCCGGACCAAGTGGTGGTGAACGAGTTCAAGGACGAAGTCAAACCCATCCTGCGCCTTGCCACCCAGGACGACATCGAAAAGATGGAGGCCATGCGCGCCAAGGCCAAGCAGGACGCGGCGCGAGTCCGGACGGCCATCGCGGAGAGCGGCTTGAGCATGAGCCTCGCCACGGGCGAGTACGACCTCGATGGCGAGCACTTCACCGCCTACTTCACGGCCCCCGAGCGCGTCGACTTCCGGAACCTGGTGCGCGACCTCTCGCGAGAGCTCGGGGTCCGCGTGCAGTTTGTCCAGGTGGGTGACCGCGACCGCGCCAAGCTCGTCGACGGCGTAGACATCTGCGGAGAGCGCCTCTGCTGCGCCAGTTGGATGACTAACTTCCCCAGCGTCAGCATCCGCATGGCCAAGGAGCAGGACCTGCCCCTGAACCCGCAGAAGATCTCCGGCGTCTGTGGCCGCCTCTACTGCTGCCTTACTTTCGAATACGAGGACTATAAGGCCCTGCGCGGCACCCTCCCGAAGGTTGGCTCCGTCGTGTCGACGCCGGTCGGGGAAGCGAAAATCACCGGCATCGATTTCATGCGCGAGCGCGTCAAGCTCTTCCTGACAGAGCAGCACACCGCCTTCGAGATGGCGATCGTCGACATGCAGCTCCAGCACGGGGTGACTGTCCGGCCGATGGAGTTGGTGCGCAAAGTCGAAGGCCCGATGCGCACGATCGCCGAAGACCGTCCGGCTCCGGCGCTCCCCAGGGCG
>DATLYJ010000002.1 GCA_035574915.1 Dehalococcoidia bacterium
CGAACGCCGCCTTCTGCTCCGCACCGCGCACATCCTGGAGGAGGCCTCGCGCCATCCCGGCAGCGTACGCGGCGTCCTCTGCGTCCTGATGCTCGACCCCTCCGTCGAGCCGCGCGAGGTCTTCGGGGAGGTGGCCGAAGATAACGACCTTTACGTTGCCTTCTTCGGCTCGGTCTCGGACTGCTCTGCCGTGGCCATGGCCGCGCTCCGGGAGCTTGCCTCGGACGACGAAGCGGCCGCCTGACACCGCATCTTGCCCCATCTGCTTTCTCGTCGTCGCTAGCTTCTCCCGTCACGCCTTTCGTGTCCCTGGCTTCGCCTTTGTTGCCCTCGTGAGCGCTTGCCTGAATAATCACTGCAACCGGCGTCAGGAGGCATTGAGGACATGGCATCGGGACCGCTCGACGGAATTCGCATCCTGGAGTTCACGCAGATCATCGCTGGGCCCTTCGGCTGCATGATGCTGGCCGACCAGGGGGCCGAGGTTATCAAGGTGGAGCCGCCAAACGGCGAACCGTGGCGCCTCTTCTCCCAGTTCATGCCGGGTGAGTCGAAGACCTACCAGGAGCTCAACCGGGGGAAGAAGTCCCTCGTCCTGGACCTCGCAGACCCGAAGGCCCAGGAGGCGATCCACAGGCTCATGCCGACCGTCGACGTCGTCGTCATCAATTACCGGCCAGATGTCGCGGCCAAGCTGCGCATCGATTACCCGACTCTCTCTGCCATCCGGCCGGACCTGATCTACGTGGACAACACGGCCTTCGGGCGCAAGGGTCCCTGGGCTCAGCGCCCCGGATACGACATCGTCGTGCAGGCGGCATCCGGGCTCATGGTGGGCGAAGGCAAGTTCGCCGAGGACGGGCGACCGGACTGGATCACGTCGACTGCGATCGCCGACTACGGCACCGGGCTCGCAATCGCCTGGGCCGTAACCTCAGCGCTGTTTCACCGCGAACGCACCGGCGAGGGCCAGATGGTCGAGACCACGTTGCTGGCGACGGCGCTTGCCTTCCAGGGCTCTGCCGTCATGGAGCACCCGCTGGCGGACGCCGCGTTGCGCGCGCCCGCGCGCGAGCGGAGGCGGCAAATGCAGAAGGAAGGCGCCTCCTTCAAGGAGATGGTGGAGGCGCGGAACCCGCTGCGAGCAATCGGCGGCAACATTTACTACCGCACCTACCTGACGAAGGACGGCGCTCTCGCCATCGGGGCCCTGTCTCCGACCCTCTGGGCGAAGGTTAGAGCTGCCCTCGAGACGGACTTTCTCGGGGTGGCAGACCCTGAGTTCGCGCCCTTCGACCCGGCCTGGCAGGAAAAGGCGCGAAGGAAGGTGGCGGAGGTGGAGGCGCACGTCAGGTCCAAGACGACGGACGAGTGGATGGCAATCTTCGACGCAGCTGGCGTGCCGGCGGCGCCCGTAAAGTTCCCGGAGGACATGTTCGAGGAGCCGCAGGTGCTGGCGAACGAGATGATGGTGGACCTCGAGCATGAGTTGTCGGGGCCGCAGAAGATGGTGGCGCCCATCCTGAAGATGTCGAAGACGCGGATGGAGGCGCAGGGGGCTGCCCCGCCCCTGGGCCGCGATACGGAACGCTACCTCCGCGAGGCGGGCTTCAGCGATGATGAGATCACCGACATGCGGGCGCGGGGCGTCATCCAGTAATGCGCGGAGCCGCCGGCTAACACCGTCTACTCGCCGTACAAGCGCCAGCGCGGCGCGTGATTCGTAACAGCGAACCAGAAGCTGTTGTGGCCGGGGAGCCGGCGCAACTCAGAGCCGTCATCTGATACCAGCGCGGCTTCAGTGATCCGCCAGGCCGAGCCGTCGCCCGCGCGCAGGAGGTCAGGGGCTTCGAGGCGGAAGCGCCGGCCGTTGGACTCGTAAGCTCGCCCGCCGCTCCGGTCCTCCGTAGCGATCACGACGACCGCCGTGGGGCCGATCGTGTCGTGGATCACGCTGCGCTCCGCCAGCAGCGCGATGGGGTAGGCCACAGCTTCGCCGTGGAGGCGCACGGCGTACACCCAGTCCTTGCGCAGGAGCGCAGGGTCCCGGTCAGGGGCGGGGAAGATGAGGTCGCCGGACGCCCAGTAGTCGGCGTAGGCGACGCCGGGGCCATAGTCGCGCCTGAAGCCGGTGTTGATGTCCAGGACCTTCGTATCCGGATGGTCGCGCAGCCACCCCTCGTAGGTGGTATGCACGACTGGCAGGAAGTCGAGTTTGATGCCCGAGCCCGCGAGAGGTCCCCAGACCGGTTCGCCCGTGTACTGCTCCCAGAGGGTGCGCGTGTTGCGGTCGTACATGAGCTTATTGGAGCGGTAGAGCATGCCGCTGGTGCCGAACCGGTATACCGTACCGCCGGCCCGGCCGTCGTAGAGGATCGCGCTGCCGCAAAGGGTGCAGTAGGCCAGCGACACGGGCACGCCGCCGACGGTGTCGTTCACCATCTCGTGCCAGTCGATGATGCGCCGCGGATAGGCGCGGGCATCGCCGTTGATCTCGACGCCAATCACCTGGTCGGAAGGGTTGATCCAGCGGGCGGCTTCGCCCGGCGTGACGAATCGGGGGTCGTTGAGCGGCGGGATGCCGTCGACAGCGACGCCGCCCCACATCACCTCCTGCGCGGCGATCAGGCGTGGCGCTTTCGGGTCCAGGAAGGCGCCCATCTCCTTCTGGATCGTCGAGAAGAGTCGCTGCTTGAACTCGACATAGCCGGGAGGGTCGTCCTCGGGCTTCTTGAAGCCCCGCTCCTCGGCAAAGCGCAGGAAGTTCTGGGCGCCGTAGACGCCACCTCGCCCGAAGAGCAAGGGCAGGGCCTCTTCGCGGTAAGGGGTAGGCAGGAAGGCGAGGTCGAAAAGGAAGGGCGCGTACTCGGGACGGCCCTCCATCGCCCGGAGTAGACGGACGCCCTCCGGCGTAGCCTCGCCGCGGACGCTCAGGAGGAGGTCTTCCCAGGTGACGAGGGCGGCCAGGTCCGCGGTCGAGAGGTCGACCGGGGAGACAGCGGCTGGTTGGGAGGCGCCCGCGGGCGGCCCGAGCGAAGGCGGGGACTGCCCGTCGCCGGAACAGGCCGGGAGCAGCAGGAGCAAGAGGAAGGCGATGCCCTTCACGTGCCTAACTTACGCCGGCGTGGGCGGGCATGTATTACGAAACTTACGACGGCTTCGCACAGGGCGAGTCCGCGGGCCGAGGAGCAGACTAACGTCCGTGCTCAGCGAAGAAGGCCCAGATTGCCGTGGTGGCGTCCAGGACAGGACTCGGTGTGCCGCCCGGCCCGGCGGTCCTCGGATCGCCGCCCGGCCAGGCGTGCGAGGCCCCGGCGATGACCTTCTGCTCCGTATGTCCGCCTTCGCGGCAATTCTTCCAGGTGGTGGTCGTGATGGCCCCCTCCCGGCGCACTTCCGGCGTTGCGGAGCACCCGTTCGCGCGACGTAGCGACTCCATGGAGGCGGCGAGCGAGTTGAACGGCACGCCCGCGATGGAGTTCGGGCCGGCCCCGCCCTCGAGGGGATGGTTCAGGTCCGCGTCGCCGTGGATTGCCAACACTGCGACGGGCCGGGACGGGGAACAGGAGTCGACTTCGAGGGAGGCGGCGACCGGCGCTACAGCCGCAACCCTGTCGGCGAGCTCGCAGGCGAGGCGAAAAGCCATTATGCCCCCGTTCGAGTGTCCGGTCGCGAAGACGCGGTTGGGGTCGATCCTGTATCGCGCCGAGAGGTGGTCGATGAGGGCTGCGATGAAGGCGACGTCGTCGACACTCTGGCGCGCGGCCTGCCCGCAGCAGGCGCCTCCATTCCACGTGCGGCCGACACCTGCGGGGTAGACGACGATGAAGGCGTGCGCTTCGGCAGCGGCATCGAAGCTGGAGTTTGCGGCAAACTGGGCCGGCGTACCGAGCCCGCCGTGCAGCGCGACGACAAGGGGGGCGGGCCGTCGCGGGTCGAGGGACGCCGGCACGTAGAGGCGGTACGTGCGTTGCCTGCCACCCGACGCAATGGAGCCCTCGCTCAGGCCTGGCGGCCCGGCGGCCTGGCCGATGGGCGAGGCGCCCTCCTTGTCGCGACAGGCGCCGAGCAAGACCGCGCAGGAGGCCAGGAGGGCGAAGACCGCCAGCGCGGGAGGGAAGTGCCAGGCGCGACTCATCGAGTCAGTATTCGGCCACTGAGATTAGGACGCCATGAGACTTCCATTAAGGAGCCATGGGATTAGCCCGCGCCGGCTCGACCGCGGACGGCCCCGCGCCACGAGGCCGCGAAGGTCGGCCCGCTCGCGCCTGCGGCTCGGGGCATTTGGATGCGCTGGCTGGCTGCTCCGAAGACGCCGCGTCACCCGTCTCCAGCGGCGATAGCGTCGATCTTCGCCGCCATGATGAAGTCGTTTTCCGAAAGGCCGCCGATGGCGTGCGTGGTGAGGTCGATGCGCACGCGGTCATAGGAGATGTAGATATCAGGGTGGTGGCCCTCTTCTTCGGCCGCGGCCGCGACCTGGTTCACGAAGTCCATGGCCCTCCTGAAGTCCGCGAAGCGGAAGCGCCGCCGCAGCGACTTGCCCTCACGCAGCTCCCAGCCCGGGACCTGCGGCAGGTAGAGGGCGGCTTCGGCTTCAGTCAGGGGCGGCGTGCCCTTCTCGCAGGCCACGCAATGTCGGCCTACGAGGCCGGCGCCCGCGGCGGAGCCCGCTTCAGACATCGATCTCCTCGGCGAAGGCGATGATGTAGCCGTTGCAGTCTTCCAGCTTGAACTCGCGCATGCCGTAGTCGTGGGAGGCGGGCGAGGTGCGCAGCTGGGCCCCTCGCGCCTTCAGCTCCTCGAAGAGGTCGTCGACGTCCTTGACGACGATATACGCGTCGACGCCGCTGCCTGGCCCGGCGCGCAGGACGCTGTTCCGCCGCCCCGGTGGCTCCGAGCGGGTGAAGTTGAAGACGGCGTTACCGCGGGAGACGCTGCCGTAGTGCGGAGGGTCGCCGTAGACGTAGTCAGCCTCGAAGCCGAGGACGTCTCTGTAGTATTCCACGGTAGGAATGACGTCGTCGACCAGGAACACGGGGACAACGCCGAAGAAGAACTTGTGCTCGAAGTCCTCACGGCCGGACTGCCCGCTTTCGCTCATGCTGAAATTGTACGCCGGTCGGCGCTGCGCTCGAAAATGACTCCTCCGCGTATACCGGCGCGCGTCTCGAAGCCAGCGAGGGCCGCAAGACCTGGTGTTACCCACTTCGATATGAGAACGATGGGCGGAGGGACTAGCGGGGAAACCGATCCGCGTTCCCGGCTCGTAGGAGTTAATAGCTCTGAATCTTCCGACCGCTGGAGGTGATCTTGAACCCGCTCGACTCCCTGAATGTCTATCAGCGCTACGTAGTGGAGGAGTTCGCGGACGAGTACAAAGAGCATGATCTGTCCCGGCGTGATCTGCTGCGCAAGGTGCTCTACGTCACGGGGAGCATCCCGCTGACGGCGAGTGTGCTCCTTGCCCTCGGCTGTGGCGACTCCGCGGACGAGCCAGCGCCGACCGCGACGCGAGAGCCGCCCTCGCCCACACCGCCGCCAGCGACTGGCCCCGGTGTCACCGTGCAGCCTTCGGACGGCGCAATCCAGGTGCGCGAGGTGAGCTATCGTGGTCCTGCCTCGGAGATCAAGGCTTACCTCGCACGGCCGGCCACCGGCACTGCGTTCCCCGCCATCGTGATCATCCACGAGAACCGGGGCCTGAACGAGCACATCCGTGACATCGCTCGGCGCTACGCGAAGGAGGGCTTCGTGGGGCTGGCCGTCGACTTGCTGTCGCGCCAGGGCGGGACGCCGACGGACGCGGCCCAGGCGCCGGGGCTGCTTACGAACACCCGCCCGGAGGACCTCGTCGCGGACCTCGTGGCGAGCGTGGAGTACCTCAAGCAGCAGCCGTTCGTGCGCGCGGGTGCGCTCGGCGTTACGGGCTTCTGCTTTGGAGGAGGCTACGCCTTCGAGCTGGCTGTCGCCAGCAAGGACATCAAGGCAGCCGTGCCGTATTACGGTACGGCGCAGCGCGTGCTCGACCGCCTGGGTGAGACGAACGCCGCTATGCTCGTGATCTACGGGGGCAACGACACGCGCATCACGAGCCAGGCGCCGCAGGTCGAGGAACGGCTGCGCGCCGCCAACAAGACCTTCCAGATCAAGGTCTACGATGGCGCCAACCACGCCTTCTTCAACGACACGGGCGGAAGCTACAACGAAGCCGCCGCGAAGGACGCCTGGCAGATAACGCTCGCCTGGTTCCGCCAGCACCTGCGCGGGTGACCTCCGCTTTCGCATGGCGACTTGTAACAGTTTCATCAAGCTTTGACGCCGTGCTTGTCCGCTCTATGAGGCGTCATTAGACTGAGATTGTCGAGACCTGTTCAGGACTGTCGAGGCTACGCGGTTCGCAACCCCCCTGGTGCAAGCGGCTCCCCGTCTGACCCTGAGCAGCAACGTAGGTCCTTCCGCAAGGAAGGACAATTGGCGACCGTGGGTCGGATGAGGGTGGAATGTCGAAAAGGATCTACGTAGGTAACTTGCCGTTTTCCGCGACCGAGGACGAGGTGCGCAGGCTGTTCTCGGCCCACGGCGAGGTAATCGATGTGTCTTTGCCGCAGGACAGGGAGACGGGCCGTCCGCGCGGCTTCGGTTTCGTCGAAATGGCGGATGCCGACGCCGATAAGGCCGTGCAGGCGCTCGACGGCAAGGAGTTCGGTGGGCGGGCGCTGCGCGTGAACGAGGCCCGCGAGCGACCGCGCTTCGGCGGTGGTGGCGGCGGCGGAGGCTACGGCCGGCGCTAGACGCTAATCCCGGCGCTCGGTCAGTGGCACGAACGGCGTGAGGGCCAGGGCGGCGAG
>DATLYJ010000003.1 GCA_035574915.1 Dehalococcoidia bacterium
CCCTCGCGGGCCAGCGTGAGGGCGATGCTGCGCCCCATGCCGCGGCCGGTAGAGCCGGTGACGAGGGCAACGCGGCCTTCGAGCTCCATGGCCGGAGGATACACGGAGGGAGGGACGAAAGAGGATGGTGGATGGGGGTCGGTTGTCGGAGGTGGGCGAGGAACAGGGGTTTTGGGCCGCAGCTCCGACCGGAGGATGAGTGAGCGGCGGAGGTCGGCGCGTCAGCGTAGGGGTCCTGGGCGGAAGTACGAGGCGGTTCACGGGCTTCCCCGGCGCGCGGCCGGCCGGAGTCGTCTCTGGCTCCGAAGGAGTGCCGGGACTACAATCGCATGCGTGGCAGAGAAGCCCCTCCAAGGGAAGGTCGCGCTCGTCACGGGCAGCTCGCGCGGCATCGGCCGGGCGATTGCGCTCAAGCTCGGCTCGCTCGGCGCCTGGGTCTTCGTCAACTATGTCCGCAGCGAGGACGAGGCGAGAGAGGTGGTGGCGCAACTGGAGGCGATGGGTAGCGGCGGCGCGGCGCTCAAGGCCGATATGGGGGACCTCGACGCCGTCCAGCAGATGTTCGAACGCGTCCGGGAGCAGAGGGGCGAACTGCACATCCTGGTGAATAGCGCCGCCCGCGGCCTGCAGCGTCCGCGGAGCGCGATGGCCTCGCTGCCGAACCACCTCCGAAACACGTTCGAGGTCAACGTCCTCGGCCCCTGGTTCGCGGCCAAGGCCGCGGTCCCGCTGATGGAACGGGGCGGGGGCGGCGCGATTGTCAACATGACGAGCCTGGGCGCCCAGCGCTACATGCCGAGCTACGCGGCTGTAGGCGTCACGAAGGGCGCATTGGACACGCTAACTCGCTACCTCGCCGTCGAGTTGGCGCCGAAGAACATCCGCGTGAACGGCGTCTGCCCGAGCTGGGTAGAGGAAACGAGCGGCGTCACTGCCCTGCCGGATGCCTACGGTGAGGCCCTGCGGCAGGCCTCCCCGGCAGGCCGCTACGTCACGCCCCAGGACGTCGCGAACGTGGTCGCCTGGCTTTGCGGGCCCGAGTCAGAAATGATCATCGGACAGAACATCATCATTGACGGGGGGCTGACGTTAGTCGGCGTGCTAGGCGTGCCGCCGAGAGACTAGGTCTCCGGCAAGAGGCCACCGGGGCCGCTCTCCCTTACCATGCGAGCGTGCTCGGCGGCCAGTCCAGGGCGGTACCTTCGGACCTGCAGCTCGAGCGCGCGACGCGGACCGTGCACGGACGGGCGTGGCGGGAGGCCCTGCCCGCTCTCGTGGCAGCGTTGGCGCGCGACTGGGTTCTGCGGCTCGGCGCGCCCTTCCCCGGCCTGAGCTACAACTACGTGGCGCCGGCCGAACTTCCCGACGGCTCGCCGGTGGTGCTCAAGGTGTGGTCCCCTGACGACCGCGAGTTCGCCGCTGAGGTCGAGGCGCTCCGCCTCTACGACGGAGACGGGGCCGTGCGGCTCCTTCGTGTGCAGATGGATGCGCGCGCCATGCTCCTCGAGCGAGCGGAGCCGGGGACGGACCTCTGGCGGCTCGCAGACGAGGGCCGCCAGATCGAGATCACGGCATCTATCATGCGACGCCTCTGGCGGGCGCCGCCTGCCGGTTCCAGCCTTCTGAGGTCCGCCGAGGAGTTCGAACGGATGGAGGCCGTGGCGCCGGCGCTCGCCCGCGATGGCTTCCCTCTCCGGCGGGTGAAGGCCGCGAGGGCCATCATGCGCGACCTCGAAGCCGAAGGGCCGCTGCTGGTCCTGCACGAGGACCTGCATCAGGCGAACATCCTCGCGTCTCAGCGTGAACCGTGGCTGGCCATCGACCCCCACGGCGTCATCGGGCCGCCGGCGCTGGACGCCATGCAGATGATCCTCAACGTCATCTGGCGGGAGCTCGACCCCGCGGAGTGGCGAAAGATCGCCGCGCGCTACGTCGCGGCGCTGGCGGAGGCGCTGGGCCTGGAGCGAGAGGCCTTGCGCCTCGCCGGCGTGGCCCGCTGCGTCCTCGAGGCCTTCTGGACGCTCGAGGACCACGGGCGCGGCTGGGAAAAGGACATTGCCGCGGCGGATGCCTTCGCAGCCGCGATCTGACAGCGCGGCGGGTTTCGGGAGATGTGCGAAGGGCCGGGATCACCGGCCCTTCGTTCCGACTGCTGTTTGCCAGCTACCGGCGCTAGTCCCTCGGCAGGCCCAGGCCGCGCTGGGCGATGATGTTGCGCTGGATCTCGCTCGTGCCCGCGGCGATGGTGCCGGAGACGCTGCCAAGGTAGCTCCTGGGGTACTGGGCCCGGTTGGGAGCGTACGGCGACTGCGGGTCGTAGTTGAGGCCGTAGAGGCCGATGAGCTTCATGCCCGTGGCCGCGATCCTCTGGTTAAGCTCCGAGCGGTAGAGCTTGCCCATCGAGGCCTCGTAGTTCGGGATCATGCCCACGTTCTGGAGGTGAAGGATGCGGTAGACGAGCATCTCCAGCACGTTGCACTCCACCATCCGGTCCGCGATCTCGAGGCGGACTTTCGGATTGCGCAGGAGGGTGTTGTAGTCCTTGTCGCGGGTCTCCCGCGCGAACTTCGCCAGCCGCTCGACGGACTTGCGGGCGGTGATCGCGGCGCCGACGCCTGAGCGCTCGTAGTCCAGCGTCGTAGTGCCGACGTACCAGCCGCGGTTCACTTCACCGACGATGTTCTTCGCCGGGACGCGCACGTTGTCGAAGAAGACCTGGTTGAAGCCCGCGGCGCCTGTCATCTGCACCAGGGGCTTCAGGGTGATGCCCGGGCTGGTGAAGTCGACGAGGAAGTAGGTGATGCCGCGGTGCTTGGGTGCATCCGGGTCGGTGCGGGCCATCATGAACATCCAGTTCGCGTACTGTGCGCCGGACGTCCAGATCTTGGTCCCGTTGATGATGTAGTCGTCGCCGTCCTTGACCGCCCGAGTCTGCAGCGAGGCGAGGTCCGAACCGGCGCCGGGCTCGGAGAACCCCTGGCACCAGCGGGTCTCGCCGGACAGGATCTTCGGCAGGTGCTCCGCCTTCTGCTCGTCCGTGCCATGGACGATGATGGTGGGCCCTGCCAGCGAGATGCCCATGCCACCGACCTGCGGCGCGCCCGCCTCGGCCATCTCCTGGCTGAGGATGAACTGCTGCATGACGGTCATTTCGGCGCCGCCGTACTGCTTGGGCCACGCGGGCGCCACCCAGCCGCGCTCGTAGAGGCGCTTGCGCCACTCCGCCAGGGGGCCGCTCTCCCGCCGGAAGCCCTCGCCGCCGGCGCGCGTGCGCCGCAGCTCTTCTTCGTCGCGCCGGTTCCGGGCGATGGGCCCTTCGCCAAAGCCCTCGTCATCGGCGCCACGTAGCTCCCTGGGCAGGTTTTCCTTGATGAAGTTGCGGACTTCCTGCCGCCACGCGGCTTCTTCAGGCGTATCCGTCAGTCGCATGCTCTCGCTCCTTGGCCTCTTGTTCTCTGCGGGGTCTAATCGGGCGCCCTGATTATACGCAGACATGCGCTTCACAGGTAGCCATCCGCGCGCGCCTTTACGTCCCGGTCCCAGCCTCCCGTGCCCTCCAGGCACGCGCCAACCGCCGTCAAGGCGAGACGCAGGCCGCCCTTTCGCCAGCGCCGGGGTCCAGTTCGCCAGGGCCGCTGCCCCGGCTTCCAGAGGCCCACCAGATGGCAGCCGGCCTCGTATACGTTCTTGTAACAATTGCCCGCGGCGGTGTTACGTCCCGATCGGGGGCCTTCGGGCATGATTGGGCTCAGTCCCGAGAGGAAGGGCCCCTTTGCGCATTTTGCAGCTTGCTCCCATCTGGGAGACCGTGCCGCCGCCTGCCTATGGCGGCACTGAGACCGTGGTCAGTTGCCTGACAGAGGAACTGGTGCGGCGCGGCGCCGAAGTCGTCCTCTGCGCCTCCGGCGACTCTCGCTCGTCCGCCGAGCTTCGCTCCTACTTCCCGCGTAGCCTGCGGCCGGCCGGGCTCACTGACGAAGCGCTTCAGTACTCCCTGATGCACGTCACCTTCGCTCTGAGAGATGCCGCGGACTTCGACATTGTCCACAACCACAACGGTCCGCCCTCCGAGCTCGGGATGGCGCTCAGCCATCTCACGCCGGCGCCAATGCTGTCTACGCTGCACAACAACCTCTCCAAGGAGACCGAGTTCATCTGGAGCCACTACCGGGGCTGGTACAACACAATCAGCAGCGCGCAGTACCGCGCCTTGCCCTGCCTGCCCCGGGCCCGTTACGCCGGCGTAGTCCACAATGGCATAGACCTCGATGCCTATGAGTTCGCGGAGAGGAAGTCGGACTACGCGCTCTTTATCGGGCGCTTCGCCCCGGAGAAGGCCCCGCACCTCGCGATCGAGGCCGCGCGGCGGGCAGGGGTCCGCATCCTGCTCGCCGGAAAGATAGGCGCGCCGGACGAGCGCGACTACTTCGAAGCCGAGGTGCGGCCACGCCTTGACGGCGCCTCAGCAGAGTTCCTGGGCGAGGCGGGCGGCGAGCTCAAGCGCGCTCTCTTCAGAGACGCCCGCTGCCTCCTGGCCCCAATCCAGTGGGAGGAGCCCTTTGGCCTGGTGATGATCGAAGCGATGGCCTCCGGCACGCCGGCGATTGCCTTCCGGCGAGGGGCAGCGCCGGAGTTGATCGACCACGGACGCACCGGCTACCTCGTCGACGATGTGGCCTCCATGGCGGAGGCGATCGAGGCGTGCGGCGCGATAGACGCGCATGCCTGCCGCCGTCACGTCGAGCAGTCCTTTGGCCCGGCCGCGCTGGCCGACAACTACCTGCGCCTCTACGAGGAGATCATCGAGGCGGAGAGCGAAGGAAGGGTTGCCCTTGAGTAGCACCTACAACACACAGCTCGCGGCGCTCGAGCGGCACCTCACGAACCTGGTGTGCAAGACTATGGAGTGCGACTTCGAAATGGTCGGCGTGTCCGTGTCTGGCCAGCTGGTCCGCATCCAGGGCGTGGCGCCGAGCTATGCGGCCAAGGCTCGCGCGACCGCGGCGGTGCGCGAGGCAGGCTACACCCAGATCGAGAACCGGCTTCGCGTGGCCCCGGGGATCGCCATCAGGTAGGAGCCATTTCCGCCCATCACCGGGCGACAAGCGTCTTGCCGGCAGGGTGTGGCGTGAGAGCAGCAGCGCCGCGCCCCTCCGGCGGTAGATCTATGAGGCCAACCTTCGTGCCGGTTGGGGCCATCCGGGCATTGCGCGCGACGGCGTGCCTTCCGGCTGATGATGGGCCTGTTGCACAACCCCGGGCAGTGGCATGATCTGTGCGCGCCATCCTGATGCGGACGACCCGGGCTCCTCTTGACCGAACCTGCACGCGCTCGTAGCTGGGAGTACCTGCCCGACGTCTTCGGCGGCGTCGAGAGCATCAGTGACGCCCACATCGTGCGTGAAGGGGGCGTGTTTCTCCTCACCGACTACGCCGGACGGGTACCCGCGGGGAACAAGCGCGGCCTGGGCCTGTACCATCGCGATACCCGCCACCTCTCGACGTACCACTTCACGCTCAGCGGCGCTGACCCCGTCGTCCTCCTGTCCACTTCTGACTCCGGCCACAGCCTGGAGCAGGTCC
Organism: Dehalococcoidia bacterium; assembly: GCA_035574915.1. Lineage (NCBI taxonomy): Bacteria > Bacillati > Chloroflexota > Dehalococcoidia > Dehalococcoidia bacterium. The sequence continues at coordinate 5,584 of DATLYJ010000003.1, forward strand.
TGGGCAACCACAAAGCGGTTACGGGAGAGGGATGGGTCATCGGGCGCTGCACGGTCGAGGCCGCCCGCAGCCTCACCGTGGGTAGCGGCCTCGAGGAGAGGCTGCGCATCACGAACTACAACCCCTTCCCTGTAGTCGCCGAGCCAGGCTACGCCTTCGGCGCCGACTTCGCCGACATCTTCGAAGTGCGCGGCCATGTCCGCTCCCATGCAGGCCACCACTTGAGACCAGAAGTGGACCGGCAGTCCGTGATCTTCCGTTACACCGGCGCCGATGGGGTCCTGCGCTCGACGCGGCTGCTCTTCGACACACCCCCGGACCATCTCACGGACTCGCACGCTTCTTACCGGATCGAGCTCGGCCCGCACCAGTCGGTGGAGTTGCGCCTGCAGGCCTTCGTCGAGGCGGAGGGCGCGCCTTCGGCCCCCGGCGTACGGTTCCATCGCGCCGCCCAGGACTACGCGCGCTGGCAGGAGACTTTCACCTCGATAGAGACGGACAACGAGGTATTCAACCGCGTCCTCGGCCGCAGCTTCACCGACTTGCGCATGCTCGTATCGGAAGACCCCTCCGGCGGCCGGTATTTCGCGGCGGGCACGCCCTGGTTCGATGCGCTCTTCGGCCGCGACAGCCTGATCACGGCGTCACAGCTCCTGCCGTACCGCGCCGACCTCGCGCGCGAGTGCCTCTTCCTCCTCGCCAGGTACCAGGGCAGCCGGATCGATCCGTTCTCCGCCGAGGAGCCGGGGAAGATACTGCACGAGCTCCGCAAAGATGAGCTGTCGGCCATCGGCGAGCTTCCTTACGGCCGCTACTACGGCAGCGTGGACTCCACGCCGCTGTTCCTGCTGCTGGCCGGCGAGTACTACGAGTGGACGGCGGACCTGGCGGCAATGCGCGCCCTGCGCCCCAACCTGGCGTCCGCCCTCCGCTGGGTGCGCGAGTTCGGCGTAGCGGATGGCGCCTACCTCACATATCAAACGGACAGCCCGACGGGCCTGCGCAACCAGGGCTGGAAGGACTCCGAGAACTGCGTGGTCCACGACGACGGCTCGCTGTGCGAGGGCCCGATCGCCCTTGCGGAGGTCCAGGGCTACCTTTACGCGGCCCTGCGGCGGCTGGCGCGCATCTTCGCGGCGCTGGACGAGCCCGAGCAGGCGGAGGAATGCCGGCGCGAGGCTTCTGCGCTCATGAGGCGCTTCCGTGAGGACTTCTGGCTGGCCGACCGGCGCCTCGTGCCCATGGCCCTGGACGGTGCTGGCCGTCCGGCGGCCCTGGCTTCGAACGCGGGCCAGGTCCTCTGGAGCCGCATCCTCACCGACGAGCAGGCTGAGGCGGTGCGCGACCAGATGTTCAGCAACGAGATGTTCTCCGGCTGGGGTATCCGGACCCTCGCGAGCAACAACCCCGCCTACAACCCCGTCGGTTACCACCTGGGGACGATATGGCCGCACGACAACGCCATCATTGCCGCCGGGCTGAAGCGCCACGGCTTTGACGAGGAGACGAACGAGATCGCCACGGCAATGTTCGACGCGGCGGTCTCGCTGCCGTCCTTCCGGCTGCCGGAGGTGTACGGCGGGCACCCGCGCTCCATGCACCAGCCGCCCGTACCCTATCCGGTGGCCTGCCGGCCTCAGGCCTGGGCCGCCGGCGCCGTGCTCATGGTCCTGGCCGCGATGCTCGGGCTCGCGCCGGACGCGCCCAACGGCAAGCTTTATCTCGTGCGGCCCCGGCTGCCGCACTGGCTGGGCCGCGTCTCGCTGCGCGGCCTGCGAGTGGGGCGTGGCGCTGTGGACCTCACGTTCCTGCACTCTCACGGGCGCACACGGGCGCATGTCGACCACGCCGACGGCGTCGAGGTCGTGCAGAGCGACAGCTGGCCTGACTAACAGGCGCACCGCGGCGGCGTGCGTTTACTCGCTCGTCTTGCGCTCCTCGCGCGCGGGGCCGACCCAGACCGTCTGGACGTTGACGAACTCGCGGATGCCGAATTCGCTCAGTTCGCGGCCATAGCCGCTGCGCTTCACGCCCCCGAAGGGCAGACGCGGGTCCGAAGCCACCATGCCGTTTATGAAGACCGATCCCGCCTCGACCTCGCGTGCGATAGCCTTCGCGCGCTGGATATCCCGCGTCCAGATGCTGGCGCCCAGCCCGTACTTCGAGCGGTTGGCGAGGGCGATGGCCTCGGCGTCATCGCGGGCTCGCACCACGGCGGCGACGGGCCCAAAGGTCTCTTCGTCAAACGCCGGCATCCCCGGCTCTACGGCGGTCAGGACGGTGGGTAGGTAGAAGTAGCCCCGGCGCTCGGGCGCGTGACCTCCGCACGCGACCCGGGCGCCGGCCTCGATGGAGCGCTGGACCTGTCCGGCGAGGTCGTCGCGAAGGTCGGCCCGGGCCAGCGGCCCCACCTCAGTCTCGCGCTGCACGGGGTCGCCGACGCGCAGCCGGGAGACGGCCTCCGCGAACCTGGCCTCGAACTCGTCCGCCAGGCTTTCGACCACGATGAAGCGCTTCGCGGCGATGCAGCTCTGGCCAGTGTTCTGGTTCCGGGCCGTCACTCCGGCGCGGACCGCCGCCTCCATGTCGGCGTCCCCGAGCAGGACGAACGGGTCGGAACCGCCGAGCTCCAACACTGTCTTCTTCAGGGCCCGGCCTGCTGCCTCAGCGACCTTCGAGCCGGCGGCGTCACTGCCGGTAAGGGTCACGGCTCGGACGCGCTCGTCGGCGATGATGGCTTCGACCGCCCGCGAACCAACGAGCAGCGTCTGGAACGCTCCCTCCGGGAAACCCGCCTCGCGGAACACGCGCTCGATTGCCAGCGCGCACTGCGGCACGTTCGACGAGTGCTTGAGGATGCCGACGTTGCCTGCCATGAGCGCGGGGGCGGCAAAGCGGAAGACTTGCCAGAAGGGGAAGTTCCAGGGCATGACCGCCAGCACCGGGCCAAGAGACTCAAAGGCGATGTAGCTCTCGCTGGCCGCGCTCTCGCGGCGGACCGGGGCGAGGAAGGCGGCGGCGTTTTCGGCGTAGTAGTCGCAGGCCCAGGCGCACTTCTCGACCTCGGCCTCTGCCTGCGTAATCGGCTTGCCCATCTCGAGCGTGATCAAGAGGCCAAGGCGCCCCTTCTCCCGCCGCAGGTAGGCAGCCGCTGCCCGCATCAGGGCTGCTCTGTCCTCGATGCTCGCCCGTCGCCACTCCCGGAAGCAGGCCTCGGCGCGGGCGAGCGTGGCCTCGACTTCGGCCGGCGTCGCTTCATCGAAGCGCGCCAGCACCTCTTCGGTTGCCGGGTTGATCGACTCGATGGGCATTGGACACCTCCTGACCGTACTGCCTCGCTTCCTCGTGCTTCGTCCTTACTTCCTGCCTCCAGCCTCCCTGTTCCTGCCCCCTTGATCCCTGCCTCCTGTCCCTATCTTCCGGCCCTTGCGGCTGCATTGCGAGTAGCAGAGCCTGAGGGAGGCTTTCAGCGTTGTACGATGGACTCTCGGGGGCAAGGAGCGCCCAGATGAACAACGGCGAAACGCGCACCGAGCGCGACTCAATGGGGCCGATGGAGGTCCCCGCCCGCGCTTATTACGGCGCCTCGACTATGCGCGCCGTACTCAACTTCCCCATCAGCGACCTGCGCTTCCCGAGGTCATTCATCCGCGCCCTGGGCCTCATCAAGCTGGCGGCCGCCGAGGTCAACCGCGACCTCGGGCTGCTAGAGCCCCGGTTGGCGGCGGCGATCATAGACGCCGCCCAGGAGGTCGCGGACGGGCTGCTCGACGCGGACTTCGTCGTGGACATCTTCCAGACGGGTTCCGGCACGTCCACGAATATGAACGCGAACGAGGTCATTGCAGCCCGCGCTTCGGAACTCCTGGGCCAGGGCATCGGCAGCCGCGCGGTGCACCCGAATGACCACGTCAACATGTGCCAGTCTTCCAATGACGTGATCCCGACGGCAATCCACCTCTCCGCGCTGATGGAGATCGAATCGCGACTGGAACCCGCGCTGGACAACCTGCGCCAGGCGCTTGCCGGGAAGGCGAAAGAGTTCTGGGGCGTGATCAAGACCGGCCGCACCCACCTCCAGGACGCTACGCCGATCCGCCTCGGGCAGGAGTTTCGCGGTTACGCGGGCCAGGTAGCCTACGGCATCCTTCGCCTGGAGCACGCCAAGGCCCAGCTGCGGGAGGTGGCCCTGGGCGGCACAGCGGTAGGCACAGGCATAAACGCGCACCCGGAGTTCGCGGCCCGGGTCTGCGCGCGGGTTTCCGCCCTCGCGGGCGTCGAGGTACGGGAGACTGCGAACCACTTCCAGGCGCAGTCGACGCTGGATGCGGTGCTCGAGGCCAGCGGCTCGCTGCGGACGGTAGCCGTGAGCCTGGGGAAGATAGCGAACGATATCCGTTGGATGGGCTCGGGGCCGCGAGCGGGGCTCGGCGAGCTTATTCTCCCCGAGGTCCAGCCCGGCAGCTCCATCATGCCGGGCAAGGTAAACCCTGTCATACCGGAGTCAGTGATCCAGGTGGTGGCGCAAGTCATCGGGAACGACGCGACGATCAGCGTGGCGGCGCAGGGCAGCTACTTCGAGTTGAACACGATGATGCCGGTGGCCGCCTATAACCTTCTCCAGTCGATTACCCTCCTGGCGGCGGCGGCGGACAACTTCGCGAGCAAATGCGTGGCCGGCCTCAAAGCGACGTCCAGGGGGCCCGAGCTGGTGGAACGCGGCCTCGCCATCGCCACCGCCCTGGCCCCACGGATCGGCTACGACGCCGCCGCGGCGATCGCGAAGGAGGCCGCGGAGAGCGGCCGCACGGTGCGCGAGGTGGCGCGGGAGCGCACGGGCCTCACGGACCTGGAGCTGGACCAGCTGCTGGACCCTGCCGCGATGGTGGAGCCGCGGGCAGACCAGGCGGGCCGGTCCGGCGGAGGTTAGACGCGCGGCGCGGCGCAGCTTCAGGCATCGAGAGCCTGCCCCGAATCCGTGGTTGCCCTGCCGCCGGAGGCCGGGAGCGGTGGTTCAAGGTTGCAGGACGGCCCTCGCCCGTCAGCCTCGGGCAAGCGGACAGCGTGGGGCTATGATGGCGCCATGGCCCTGAAGCTTCCCTTTCAGCCACCCCTGGAGCACATGCTCGCGAAACTGGAGCCGGAGATACCCACCGGTCCTCAGTGGCTCTACGAGCCCAAGTGGGACGGCTTTCGCTGCCTAGTCTTCTACGACGGGACCGATCTCTACCTCCAGAGCAGGGACCTCAAGCCGCTGGGACGCTACTTCCCGGAATTGGAGGAAGGCCTGCGGAGAGTGCTGCCGAAGCCCCTCGTCGCCGACGGCGAGGTCGTGATCGTGACCGAGCACGGCCTCGACTTCGACGCGCTGCAGCTGCGCATCCACCCGGCGGAGTCGCGGGTGCGGATGCTGGCGGAGCAGACGCCCTCGTCCTTCGTTGCCTTCGACCTGCTAGCGGAGGGCGAGGAGGACCTGCGCCAGGCGCCCTTCGGGGAGCGCCGGCGACGCCTGGAGAAGCTGCTCGGCGAAGCCGGGCCGCCGGTGCACGTAACGCCGGCCACCGACGACGCCGCCAAGGCCCGTGACTGGTTCGAGCGCTTCGAGGGCGCGGGCCTCGACGGGGTGATCGCGAAGCGCAGGGACGAGCCCTACCGCCCCGGCGTCCGTTCGATGGTGAAGGTGAAGCATCTCCGCACGGTCGACTGCGTGGTCGGCGGCTTCCGCTGGAACCGCGGCGAGGAAGGGAAGTCGGTTGGCTCGCTCCTCCTCGGCCTCTACGACGAGAGGGGCGTCTTCCACTTCGTGGGACACACGTCCAGCTTCAAGGCCAAGGAGAAGCGCGAGCTTGTCGACTTTCTGGCGCCCTACGTCGTGGAGGACGGCGGCGTCGGCTTCGGCAAGGGCCGGACGCCGGGGGCCGTCAGCCGCTGGACACGCGCGGCAGGCCGGGACCCCGCCGACTGGGTACGCCTGCGCCCGGAGCTGGTCTGCGAGGTGACGTTCGACTACCTGCAGGGGCCGCGTTTCCGGCACGCCGCTACTTTCCGGCGCTGGCGGCACGACAAACCACCGGAGGCCTGCACCTTCGACCAGATCGCGACCACGGTGCCGTACGAGCTACGCGAGGTGTTCGCGGCGAGGTAGCCGCTCGGCCGGTGCGCTTGCCCTTCAGCTGAGGTGGCGCTGGATCGGGAGCTCGCGGATGCGCTGGCCCGTGCGGTCGAAGACGGCGGCGGCCAACGCGCCGGCCATTGGTACGATGCCGGGCTCGCCGGCGCCCGTCGACGGCGTCGCCGGGTCACCGACGAGGTGCACCTCGATCTCTGGCGCATTGTTGATCCGCGGCACACGATAACGCGCGAAGCCTGAGTTCAGCAGGCGCCCGTTCTCGAAGTCGATCGCCTCGTAGAGGGCGGCGCCCATGCCCATGACGATGGCGCCCTCCGTCTGGTTCTTTGCGCCCTCCGGGTTCACCACCAATCCGCAGTCGAGGGCGGAGACCACGCGTCCAGGGCGCACCTCGTTGCCCTGGACGTCGACCTCGAGGCAGAGGGCGACATAGCTGCCGACGTCGAGGCCGATCCCGAGGCCGACGCCCCGGCCGGAGGGAGGCTTCGAGCTCTGCCAACCGAAGCGCTCCATCGCCGTCTCCAGCACCCGGCGGAAGCGGGGGTGCGAGAGGTGCCGAAGGCGAAGCTCCCCGGGGTCGGCGCCGACGGCGGCGGCGATTTCGTCCATGTGGGCCTCGCGGGCGAAGTGGTTCACCGCGCCGCCGAGGGAGCGATAGGAGCCGGCGCGAAGGGGGCTATCGCCCGCCGCGACGACGACCTTCGTATTCGGGATGTCGTAGGGGGATTCGGAGCCCCGGCGCCCGATCATCGGCCGCTCGCCGGCATGGTAGGCGGTGAACTCCCAGGCGACGATGGTGCCGTCGTCCTTGAAGCCGCTCTTGACCTGGATGAGGGCGGCCGGCCGGAAGGTGGACCAGACCGTCTCCTCCTCCCGCGTCCAGGCGACGCGCACCGGCCTGCCCGCAAGCCGGGCCAGCCGCGCAGCCTCCAAGGCGACTGGATAGTAGCTCTTGCTGCCGAAGCCGCCGCCGACGTCAGGCGTTATCACGCGCACCTGGTTCTCGGGAATCCCGAAGCGCTGCGCCATCTCCGAACGCACGCCGAAGGGGCGCTGGGTGCCCGCCCAAAGCGTCAAATGGTCGCCCTCCCACACCGCTACGGCAGCCTTGGGCTCCATGGGGGCGTTTGAGATGTACGGGACGTAGTAGCTCGCTTCCAGTATCTGGTCGGCCTGCCTGAAACCCTGCTCGAGGGAGCCGACGTCCTGGGTGGTCATGTGCTCGCGGGCTGTCTCGACAAGCAGGCGAGGCATGTCGAAGCGCGAGGGCTGGCCCTGCTGCTCCTCCCAGCGGGCCTGGACGAGGCGCGCGGCGAAGGCGGCCTGCTCGTCCGTCTCCGCGAGCACCGCGAGCAGGTCTTCGTCGCGAATTACCGCGACGACGCCGGGCAGGCGCTCGGCGATCGAGAGGTCGGCGTCGATGAGCTTCGCGCGGAAGGAGGGCGGGCGGATGATCTTCGCGTGCACGACTCCGGGCGGCAGGATGTCCTGCGAGTACTTCGTGCGGCCGGTGACCCTCTCGACGGCGTCGACGCGCGTCTGAGGCCTCCCCATGACGGTGAACTCGTCTGCCGGAGTGAGGCTGGCGTCCTCGGCAATCTCGCGCGAGAGTTCCTGTCCGGCCACGAGGTCGCCGTAGGTGAGCCGCCGCGAAGGGTCGTGGCGCGGCGATACGGCCCCGTCGGCAGCCACGAGTTCGCTCACGGGAAGGTCGAACCGGTTGGCGGCAAGCTCCAGAAGCGCTTCGCGCGCCGTCGCGGCTGCGCGGCGCAGCTGCAGGCCAACGCGGGCCGTGGACTGGCTGCCGAAGGTGCCCATGTCCCAGGGCACGAGGTCGGTGTCAGAGAGGATGACTTCGACCGCATCCAAGGGAGCGCGCAATTCGTCCGCGACTTCGATGGCAAGGCCGGTGCGTATGCCCTGGCCGTACTCCACCTTGCCCGCGTAGACGGTGACCCGCGAGTCCGGGCCGACGCGCAGCCAGGTGGCGGTCGGCGCCGGAGGCGTGGTGTTCGCGTAAGCGACGCTGCGGAAGGTGTTCGGGGCCGGCGGGAAGCCCATCGCCACCTGTCCGACGATCCGGAGTCCTTCCGTCGGGAGAGCTACCTGGGTCACTTGACACCTCGGGATATGGTCGCGGCCGCCCTCTCGACGGCGCGCTGAATGCGCTGATACGTGCCGCAGCGGCACATGTTCTCCGCCAGCGCCTCGCGGATCTGCTCGCGGCTGGGGCTGCGGTCGCGGTTGAGGAGGCCCACGGCGCTCATGATGAAGCCGGGGATGCAGTACCCGCACTGCATGGCGGACTCTTCTACGAAGGCCTGCTGCACCGGATGGAGGCGACCGTCGCTGGCCAGCCCCTCGATCGTCGTTACGGAGCCTCCGGCGACGGCGCCGGCAGTGGTCATGCAGGCCTTCAAGGGGCGGCCGTCGACCAGGACCGTGCAGGCGCCACAGAGGCCTTCGCCGCAGCCGTACTTCGTGCCCGTGAGGCCGAGGTCGTATCGGAGGAAGCTGAGGAGGTTGCGCGAAGGGTCTGGGACCTCCGTTTCGGTCCCGTTCACCTTGATGGATGCCATGGCTGTCCTTTCTAGCGTGTAGAGGATAGGACATGCGGGCAAGGCGCTACAGCCCGACGACGCCGGCAAGGCCGAAGCCAGAGCGTCAGTTGACCTCTCGCAGGGCCTGCGGGTCCTTCAGTTCCACGTAGCCCCTGCCGGCCTCGATCCAGCCCTTCGCGGCAAAGGCGCCGAGTTGCTTGTTGACGCTCTCGCGGCTCACCCCGAGCATCGAGGCGAGCGCGCTTTGGGTTGTGGTGACCCGCGCGCCCGGCCGGGCCACGCCGGCCGCGTCCTTCGGCTCGGCGAGCCTGAGGAGCCTTCGGGCGAGTCGGTGGGAGAGGTCGAAGAACGCCAGGTCCACGAAAGCCTCATTGGTGCTCCTCAGTCGCAAGCTCAGGGTCTCCAGGAGGAGCAGCGCAGACTTCGGCTTGTCCGAAAGCCAGCGGATGAAGTCGTTTCGTGTCACCACGAGCGTCCGGGTTGGCTGGTTCGCGATGGCGTTGGCCGAGCGCGGCCTGCCGTCGAGGATCGCCAGCTCGCCGAAACATTCGCCGGGGCCAAGGATCGCCATCGTAGTCTCGTTGCCACCCGGCGCCACCACGTCGATTCGCACGGCGCCCTCGACTATGGCGTGCAGCGAATCACCCGGTTCTCCCTGACGGAAGATCACTGCGCCGGTACGAAAGGTCTGTACCCGGGCAATGGCGGCGAGTTCGCGAAGGTCGTCGCGTGGCAGTTTTGCGAGGAGCGGAAGCTCCAGGAAGACCTGTTCGTGTTCTTGCATGCAAAGGCGCTCTGCTACATTGTTGGCCTAAGGCATAGCCATTGTGAAGTGCTTAATAGATGGTGATGCCTGGCGCCCTTAAGATCGGCCGTGTTCGTGCCGATATCTCGGTCGGTGGGTTACACCTATCGAGGGCGAAGGGGGTACCACGGTAGGTGGCAAACAGGGACAAGGAAACACTCGAGCTTCTCTTCCTCGGCACAGGTAACGCGTTCGCTGCGGAGGGAAGCGCGTTCAACTCCTTCGTCCTCAATGGGCGCTACCTCTTCGATTCGGGCCCAACCGTCCTCCAGCAACTGCGCCGCTCCAAGACGAACCCGGACGACATCGACGTAATCCTCATCAGCCACTTCCACGGCGACCACTTCTTCGGGTTGCCGTTTCTTTTTCTGGAATTCTGGCGCCGGGAGCGCCGCAAGGACCTGATCATCGCCGGCCCTCCGGGGGTCGAGCAGCGCGCCGAGACGCTCTTCGAGACCGGGTTCCCTGGCATGCCGGTCCGCCCCAACGCCTACCGCCGCCGCTACATCGAGGTGCGGGACGGCCTCGAGTGTGAGGCCGCCGGTATCGAGTTCACGGCCGCGAAGGTCGAACACGTAGCCGCGCTCGAGTGCTTCGCCTACAGGGCGCATGTCGGGGGCCGGACGCTGATGTACTCCGGCGACTCGAAGCTCTGTGATGGCCTGCTCCGCCTGGCGCCGGGAGCAGAGGTCCTGGTGATGGACTGCTCCAACGGCGGCGACCCGGTGCACATGAGCCAGAAAGACGTCGCCGTTGTCCGCCAGAAGGCCTCCGAGAAGGCGACGACGATCGTCACCCACCTCGATGGCTTCCCGCCGCCGCTCGAACTGGATGGCGTCCTCGTGGCGCACGACCTGGCGCGCTTCCGCTTGTAGCGCCCCAGCCGCCAGCCCTCACGATCCCCGGGCCGCCGGCCACCCTTCCCGAGTACCGGGTATCTAGCGCCGTAGAGAGCCGCGTTTACATCCCGCGGCCGGGGACGCTAGACTCGTTCTACCCGACGCCTCACCCGGGCAGGAGGCAGGCACATGAGCTTGGATGTCAGGCGCCGGCTGCAGATCCCGCGCCAGCCGATCAAAAAGCAAGACCCGCAGACCCGCGTCCATAACTGGGACGAGGTCTTCCTCGGCTTCGACCTCGAGTCCGCGAAGGTGGAGGCGGCTCGCTGCATCCAGTGCCCCACGGCGCCCTGCCAGCAGGCCTGCCCTGTCCACAACGATATCCCCGGCGCCTTCGCCCTCCTCGAGAAGGGTGATGTTATCGGCGCGGCACGGGTCTTCAGGGAGACGAGCAACCTCCCGGAGCTTTGCGGCCGCCTCTGCCCGCAGGAGAAGCTGTGTGAGGGCGAGTGCGTGGTCGCTTTCGCGATCCGGCCGGGCATGCCGCCGCAGCCGCCCGTGGCGATCGGCAAGCTGGAGTCGTTCGTAACCGACTACGAGCGGCGCACGGTCGGCCTCAACCCGCCGCCCCTGCCGGCGCCCACGGGCCGGAGCGTGGCGATCATAGGCGCCGGGCCGGCGGGCCTCGCCGTTGCGGAGCAGCTCGTACTACTTGGCCACCGCTGCGTGGTCTACGACGCCTGGCCGGAACCGGGCGGCATCCTGCTCTACGGCATCCCCAACTTCAAGCTGGCCAAGTCGGTGCTCGACGACAAGATCGACTACCTGCGCAAGTGCGGCGTGGAGTTCATCTGCAACACGGTCATAGGCCGCGACATAACGATCGACGACCTCATGGACAAGCACGGCTTCGATGCCGTATTCGTCGGCACCGGCGCGCCCGTAGGCGGGCGGCTGGCCATCCCTGGCGAGGACCTGAAGGGCGTTTATCAGGCCACGGAGTTCCTCGTCCGCGGCAACCTGAAGCCGGAGCAGTTGCCGGCCGACATGCGTGAGCCCATGCGCGTAGGGCGGCGGGTGGTGGTGATCGGCGGCGGCGACACGTCGATGGACTGCGTGCGCACAGCCGTGCGCCTGGGAGCGCAGGAGGTCACCTGCGTCTACCGGCGCACCGAGAATGAGATGCAGGGACGCGTCGAGGAGCGGATCCACGCCCGCGAGGAAGGCGTGAACTTCGAGTTCCTCACGATCCCGCTGCGCTTCCTCGGTGACGAGGAGGGCCGGGTGCGGGCGGTGCAGTGCCAGAAGATGGCCCTCGGCGAGCCAGACGAGTCGGGCCGCAGACGGCCGGTCCCCGTACCGGGCTCCGAGTTCCTGATCGAGGCTGATACCGTGGCGATCGCCATCGGCTACAACGCCGACCCGTTGATCCCCAAGCGGACCATCGGCCTAGAGGCCGACCGCTGGGCGCTGATAAAGATCGACCGCGAGACCGGCCAGACGAGCCGCAAGGGCGTCTTCGCCGGCGGCGACAACGTCAACGGCGCCGACCTCGTGGTCACGGCGCTGGCGGACGGTCGCCGGGCCGCGGTGGCGATCGACAAATACCTGCGCTCGCTACCTTAACGGCCGCGGCGCCGCCCTCGTGTTTCGAGCATCTCGCCTGGCTCGACTGGCCGTCTTGCTCCTGGCGGCGACGGCCGCCGTCCTCCTTGCCTGCACGACTCCACAGGGGACTCCGGTAACTTACAAGAACGAGACCGGCCTCAGCCTTACCGTGACCAACGACGACTTCCTGCTGACCACCCTTGCCCCCACTGAGAGCAAGCGCATTACGACGAAGGAGAGCCTGCTCCCCGACCGCATCCGGGCCTACGACGAGCGCAACAATCTCGTGTTCGACCGCACGGTCACGTGGGAGGACCTGAAGGCCTCGGGGTTCGTCGTCGTGATCAAATAGCGTGCCTCAGGGCACGGCCACGAGGTCGGTCCGGACCGCGGCCAGCCTCCCGTCGCGAAAGATGTGCCTCAGCGGCAAGCGCACCACGTACATCCCGGCGAGAAGGGCCAGGTAAAGCGCGGCCGGCGCCAGGAACAGCAAAGGCACGTGCCAGATGTCCGCCAGGGCGCCATTGATCAGGTTCACCCAGGCCATGAGGCCGCCGGCGAAGAGCAGGTAGAAGCTCATGACCCGTCCCCGCAGCGCGTCCGGTGCGGCGGACTGGACCATCGCGCCGCAGAGGGCCATGAATGCCGCCTGAGAGGCGCCCATTGTAAAAGTCCCGGCCAGGGCCACGGGGAGGCTCATCAGGTGCATCGGGAGGCCCATCAGCATCGGCGAGAGGCCGCTGACCACGGCGAAGAGCAGCAGCATCCGTCCGGCGGAAGCGCCGCGTATGCCGCCGGTGTACAGCGAGCCGGCAAGGGCGCCGGCGCCCACGCCCATGGCGAGCATGCTGAAGTTCGCGCCGCCATGGGACTCGAGACGCTGCACGGCGAAGACGGGCAGTAACGAGTCGAAAGACATCGTCAGGGCGCAGTGGAACATGACAAGGAGCATGAGCGTGGCCACGGAAGGCGTGTGCAGCACGTAGGCAAGGCCTTCGCGAAGGTCTTCCAGGGCGGTCGACCTGCGGGCCGAGCCCGGCAGGACCGAGGCGCCGATGCGCAACACGGCCAGGCTGGAGAGCGCGTAGAAGCCGGCGGCCAGCAAGAACACGCCCTCCACGCCGAGGGTGTCGATCATCGGTATGACGACTGCGGGGCCGACCGCGCGGGTGCCAAAGGTCGCGACACTGCTTAGCGAGACAGCGTTTACCAAGGCCGCCTCCGGCACGGTGTTAGAGATCAGCGCCTGGCGCGCTGGCAGCTCCGCCGCCCGCGGGAGGCTCATCGCGACGGTTAGAAGCGCAAGCTGCCATGCTTCGATGGCGCCGGCAAGCGTAAGGACCGCGAGCAAGAGGCTGAAGGCGAAGCCAAAGGCCGTGCTCGCGGCGGCGAGCCGGCGGCGCTCATACCGGTCCGCGAGGACGCCGCCAATGGGACCCAGGACGAAGGGCAGGAATCCCGCGAAGGAGACCACACCTACCCACGTCGACGATGCCGTCAGCTCGTAAGCAAGCCAGCCGCGACCCACGATCAGGGTCCAGTTCGCGAGGCCGGCGCCGGACGTGGAGAGGAACAGGCGGCGATAATCCGCGTATGACAGCGATTCGAGGTAGCGGCCGGCGACTGCTGGCGACGAAGTCAAGCTCGCACTGCTCCGCGGGCGTTTTTGCGAGTCTACAACGCGCGGCAGCCGCTGCGTCTGCCTCCTGCCAGGCATGAGGCCGCAAGATCTTCAGGAGGCCAAGCCCGGCTCACTCGCCGAAGTTGCGGCGCTCTATCTGAAGCTCGGGGCCATCGCCTTCGGAGGGCCAGCCGCGCACATCGCGATGATGCGCGAGGAGGTCGTACACCGGCGCCGCTGGCTTGACGACCAGCGCTTCCTCGACCTCCTCGGCGCCACGAACCTCATCCCCGGCCCGAACTCGACGGAGATGGCGATCCACGTCGGTTTCCTGCGCGCGGGCTGGCGCGGACTCATTGCCGCCGGAGTGTGCTTCATCTTGCCGGCTGCCCTGATGGTGCTCGGCCTGGCCTGGGCGTACGTAGAGTACGGCACCCGTCCCGCGGCGACCTGGCTCCTCTATGGCATCAAGCCCGTGATCATCGCCATCGTGCTGCAGGCCTTGTACGGGCTGCTGCGGACGGCGGTGAAGAAGGCCTTCCTCGCCGGGGCCGGCGTGGCGGTCTTCGCCCTCTACCTCGCAGGGGCCAGCGAGTTGCTGCTGTTGTTCGGCGCAGGGGCGCTAGTCCTGTTGGTCGAAAACGGCCGGAGAATTCCCAGTGTCCTGGGGGCGGGCGCCGCGGCGCCGCCGATCGCCGCCGGCTTGCCGTTGCTGACGGCGACGGTGGCCGCCAGTCCCGCCGGGTACAGCGCCCTCACGCTGTTCCTGACCTTCCTGAAGATCGGGGCTGTCCTCTACGGTTCCGGCTACGTGCTGCTGGCCTTCCTCCGAAACGACTTCGTGGTGCGCCTGGGCTGGCTGACGCAGGAGCAATTGCTGGACGCGGTCGCCATCGGCCAGATGACCCCGGGCCCCGTCTTCACGACGGCGACCTTCGTCGGTTACGTAGTCGGCCGTTTCGAGGGCGCCGTCCTCGCCACGGTCGCGATCTTCCTGCCGTCGTTCTTTTTCGTGGCCGCTATCAGCCCCTTCGTCACCCGCCTGAGGGCGTCTCCCTGGGCTTCCAGCCTGCTCGACGGAGTCAACGTGGCGGCCATCGGGCTCATGGGCGGCGTGACCTGGCGCCTGGCCAACGACGCCATCGTAGACGCCCTCACGGCCGCGCTGGCGCTGGCGTCCCTCATCGCCCTGATCCGCTTCCGGGTGAACTCAGCCTGGCTGATCGCCGCCGGCGCGGCCGCCGGCCTCGCATACGGCGCGATTCGTTAGACGAGGGCCGAGCGCGAGTCCAGAGTGCAAGGCAAGCGACGCTCCCCCGCTCTGGGCTCGGCGACCTGGCGGCAGGCGAGTCTAGGGCAGGCCCCAGTACACGACGCCGTTCTCTTCCCAGGTGGTGAGGCGCCCTTCGTTCGCCAGGTAGCGCAGGTGAGAGAGCGTCTCGCCGACCGCGGAGCGGCGCATCCAGGGCGTAAAGTCTTCGAACTTGCCGGTGGCCCAGGTGACGTGACGGGCGATGTCGTAGGCGGTGTGCGCCCCGCCTTTGATGGCGTCGATCATCTCCTGAAGCCGGACCTCATGGTGGTGCTCCAGCTCATCGAGCCGCGCTTCGAGGTCGTCGAAGGAGTACTCGTGCGCCGGCAGGACCTTCTTCGTGCGAAGGCCGCGGAGTTTCTTGAGCGAACGCAGGTAGTCGCCGAGAGGGTCGGCGTCGGACTGGGGGTGGAGGCTGACGTTGGGCGAAATGGTCGGCAGGATGTGGTCGCCGGTAAGGATTAGCTCCTGCTTCTCCTCATAGAAGCAGATGTGTCCGGGCGTGTGGCCCGGCGTCCAGATCACCCGGAACTCGAGTCTGCCGATCCGCAGGCACTCCCCGTCGGCGAGGGTATGGTCGGGCTGCGTCTCCTGCACGAAGCGGCGGGCAGGCATGCTGGAATACTGCAGCTCCTGGCGCTCCTCTCTGGGGATGCCGTGCTTCGCCAGCCAGTCGCCGACCTGGTTCAGCAGGGGGCCGGGGTTCGTATAACGCGACTGGATGAAGCCGACCTCGCGCTCATGGAGGAGCACTTCGCAGCCCGCCTCTTCGCGGATGCGGCCCGCCATCCCGTAGTGGTCGGGGTGGATGTGCGTGGCGATGACGCGCTTGATGTCCTTGAAGCCGAGGCCCAGGTCTGCGAGCTGGCGCTTGAGCGAATCCACTGACTCGTCGGCGTTCCAGCCGGGGTCGATGAGCGTGTAGCCTCCCGGCATCTCGATCAGGTAGGGGAGCACGTAGCCGATGGGGTTGTTCGGGATTGGTACCTTTAGCTGGTAAAGCCCCGGGATGATCTCCGGCATTCTCTAGCCTTTCGCCGCGGTCGCCCGCGCTGCCCGCACTGCGGGCCCAAAGAAGTGCCCTTGCTTTCGCGCATAGGGCCTGAGCGCAGCGTAACACGAACTGCCCTTATCGTTAACGTCAGGGGGAGGGCCGAAGCCGCGAAGCGCCGTCATTCCGGGCCGGCAGAAAGGAGGCGGGAGGGGGACGAAGTCACCTCCCTCGCCGGATACCCTGCCCACCCGTCGCGTTCTCTCTTGGGGGCGTTGCCTGCTAAATTCGCTGCGTGCCATTCCTCCCGGTAAACGGCATCGAGCTCTATTACGAGGTCCATGGCAGCGGGCCGGCGCTCCTGTTCGCGCACGGGCAGGGTGGCAACCACCTGGTCTGGTGGCAGCAGGTCCCCTTCTTCCGCGAGCACTACACCTGCATCACCTTCGACGCGCGAGCCTTCGGGCGCAGCCACGACATCGACGGCAAGGGGCGCTCGTCCTTCGGGTCCGACGTCATCGGTCTCCTCGAACACCTGGGCGTCGAGGACGTGCGGGTCGTCGCCCACTCAATGGGTGGCCGCGTCGGTATCGCGCTCGCCCTGCGGTCGCACATCCCCTGCCGCGCCCTCGTGCTCTCGGGCACCAATGGCGGCGCCGTGGACGACGCCATCCGCGCCCGGCAGGAGGAGGCGGCGGCGGCGCGCGGGCATCAGGGCCTGGGCCCGCACTCCGTGGCTCCGTCATTCAAGCGCGAGCATCCAGACCTCTGGTTCCTCTACCAGGCCATCGGCCGGCTGAACCCGCCGCGGCCGCGCGACTTCCTTGCGTTGCCGCCGGGCTTCCGCGGCTCGACGGCGGAGCGCCTGGCCGCGAGCGGCGTGCCAATCCTCTATCTCGTGGGCTCAGAGGACACCGTCACGCCGCCGGACATGATCGAGATGTGTCACCGCATCGTCCCGGGGTCGCGGTTTCGGGTGATCGAGGGCGCGGGCCACTCCACTTACTTCGAGAAGCCAGACGTCTTCAACGAGACGGTGCTGCGCTTCCTGCGGGAGGCGGAGCAGCCCTCGAATCGCAAGGACTAACATCGAGGCCCGGGCGCCCGTCGACTCCGGCGTGCAGGCTCGCCAGAGGCGTACCAGGCGCTTCCCTCAGGGCGCCGTACCAGGCGGTCGTGGAGTTCGTGTCCCCGAGGGCCCGCCAACACGGCCGCCAAGGGTGGCACGGTGACTAGCACCACGGGAGTGCCAGGAGGGTCGCGGCGAGGGGGGCGGCGCCTTCGGACTGGCGACCTCGGGCGAAGTATAATCGAAATGCATCCTCGCGCTGAGCGTGATGCCTGGGAGTAATCTCGATGGAGCTGTATCAACTCGAGACCTTTCTGGCCGTAGCACGCGAGCAGAGCTTCACGCGCGCCGGCGAGATCCTCGGCCTTACGCAG
>DATLYJ010000004.1 GCA_035574915.1 Dehalococcoidia bacterium
CCCCGCCGCTGCTCCTGCTCACCGACGCCGAGGTCTTCGGCTTCGTCAAGCAGCGCCGGGCCATGCGCCAGCCGGGGCCGGACCGCTCCAACCTGATCGCCGACCTGACGCCCGGCGACTACGTCGTCCACATCGAGCACGGCATCGCCCGTTTCGCCGGCATGGCCACGCGCACAGTCGACGGCGTCTCCCGCGAATTCCTCGAGCTCCAGTACGCCGAAGGCGACCGCCTCTTCGTGCCGGTTGACCAGTCAGACCGCATCGCCCGCTACATCGGCCCCGGGGACCACCGCCCCGGGCTGACCCGTCTGGGCAGCGGCGAGTGGGCGCGCACCCGCGACCGCGTCCGCCGCGCTGTCGCCGACGTGGCGAAGGACCTCCTGGAGCTGTACGCCCGGCGCCAGGTTCTGGAGGGACACGCCTTCTCGCCCGACACGCCCTGGCAGCAGGAGCTCGAGGCCTCTTTCCCTTACGTTGAGACGCCCGACCAGCTCGAGGCCATCCACGCCGTCAAGGCCGACATGGAGGCGCCCCGCCCTATGGACCGCCTGGTCTGCGGCGACGTCGGCTACGGCAAGACCGAGGTCGCGATCCGGGCAGCGTTCAAGGCGGTCATGGACGGCTTCCAGGTCGCTGTCCTCGTGCCTACCACGGTCCTCGCCCAGCAGCACTACAACACCTTCCGCGAGCGCCTCGCGAGCCTCCCCTGCCGCGTCGAGATGCTGTCGCGCTTCCTGAACGACCGCGAGGCCCGCTCCGTAATCGCCGGCCTCGCGGATGGCAGCGTTGACATTATCATCGGGACGCACCGCCTCCTCCAGAAGGACGTGCAGTTCAAGAAGCTCGGCCTCCTGATCATCGACGAAGAGCAGCGCTTCGGCGTCGGCCATAAGGAGCGCCTCAAGCAGATGCGCCAGGAGGTCGACGTCCTCACTCTCTCGGCGACACCGATACCCCGCACCCTCCACATGTCGCTGGTGGGCATCCGCGACATGTCGAGCATGGTCACGCCGCCCGAGCACCGCCTGCCCATCCGCACCTACGTGATGGAGTCCGATGACCACCTGATCCGGGAAGCGATCATGCGCGAGCTGGAGCGCGGCGGGCAGGTCTTCTTCGTCCACAACCGCGTCCACAACATCGAGATGGTCGCCGCCCGTATCCGCAGACTCGTGCCGGAGGCAGAGGTCGGCATCGGCCACGGCCAGATGCCGGAGGAGCAGCTCGAGGCAACCATGCTCCGCTTCGCCGCGGGCGAGATCGACGTCCTGGTGTGCACCACCATCATCGAGTCCGGACTCGACATCCCGAACGCAAACACGATCATCATCAACCACGCCGACAAGCTCGGCCTGGCCCAGCTTTACCAACTCCGGGGGCGCGTCGGCCGGAGCGCCGTCCGCGCCTATGCTTACCTTCTCTACGAGAAGCACACGGCCCTGTCCGAGACGGCGCAGCGCCGCCTGCAGGCCATATTCGAGGCTACGGAGCTCGGGGCCGGCTTCCAGATTGCCCTCAAAGACCTCGAGATCCGCGGCGCCGGCAACCTTCTCGGCGTGGAGCAGAGCGGGCATATGGCAGCAGTGGGGTTCGACCTGTACGTGCGCCTGCTGGGCGAAGCCGTGCAGCGCCTGAAGGCGCTCCAGCGCGGCGAGACGCCGCCGGAGCCCCTCATCGGCCGCCCGGCGATGGTGGTCGACCTGCCGCTGACGGCGTACCTGCCGGAGACCTACGTCCCGGACCTCAACCTCCGCCTCGCCCTCTACCAGCGCCTCGCCCGCGCCGCCTCGAACGCCGAGGTCGACGCCATCGAGCAGGAGATGCGCGACCGCTTCGGCGAGGCGCCCGCCGCCGCCAGGAACCTCACCTGGGTGGTCCGTCTGCGCCTCCTCGCCGCCGAAGCCGGCGTCTCCGCGCTCCAGACGGAAGACCGCCAGATCGTCGTCCGCCTGCTGGCCGGCCGGCGCATCGACCGCGACCGCTTCCCGAAACGCCTCGCCGGCGTGTCTTTCCTCGGCGCGCACCAGCTCCGCCTCGATATCTCCGCGCTGGGCGAGGGCTGGCGCGAGGGCCTCGTGCGCGCCCTGGCGGCCCTGTCCGCGTCCGGGCATCGAGGAAGAGGCGAGGGCTGCAGGCTAGCCTAGCCCGCCTTCGCGTAGTTGCTGGCGCCGTACCAGTCGACGACGACGACCGGCTCGTCGCCCACCACCCAGGCGTCGTGGCCCTTCGGCAGGGACGTGACGTCCCCGGGGCCGGCGATGAACTCCGTGCCGTCGTCCATGCGGATCGCAAGCCGGCCGCTCACGTGGTACTGGAAGTGCGGCGCATGGCAGGAGTCGGTGCCGACGAGCGGCTTGAGGTCCTTGGACCAGCGCCAGCCCGGCTGAAACACCAGCCGCCCGATCTCGGAGCCGCCTACATTTATCAGTTCGGCCCGCCCGTTGGGGAACTCCCGGACCTCCTGCGGCTGGGAGAAGCTCCTGTGCTCGGTCTCGTGTCGCGTCGCCACCATCGCTCGCCTCCTCGGCCTTGATGGCGCACACCTTAACCTACTAGTAGGTAGATGACAAGTACATTCCGGCGCGAAAACCTGCTAGGATTTCCCCCATGAGACGGCCCGTTCGCAGACCCGCTACCGACACCCGCTCCCGCATCCTCGACGTAGCCGAGCGCCTGATCCAGACGCGCGGCTACAACGGCTTCAGCTACGCCGACGTCGCCGCCGAACTGCGCGTGACCACCGCCAGCCTCCACTACCACTTTGCCGGCAAAGCCGAACTCGGCCGCGCCCTGGTCGAGCGCTACACCGAGCGCTTTATGGTGGCCCTGGACAAGATCGAGGCCTCCGAGCCTGACCCGCTGGCGCGCTTGAGCGCCTATGCCGGCCTCTACGCCGCCGTCCTGCGCCGCGGCCGTCTCTGCCTCTGTGGCATGCTTGCCGCCGACTTCCAGACCCTGCCCCGGCAGATGCGCCACGCCGTCCTGGACTTCTTCAACCGCAACGAGGCCTGGCTCAGCCGCGTGCTGGAAGGCGGTCGCGACCAGGGCGTGCTGGCTTTCGAAGAGGAGCCGGCCGGCGTGGCCCGCGCCGTGATCTCCACCCTGGAGGGAGCCATGCTCCTGGCCCGCCCCTTCGCCGATGTCTCGCGCTTCGAGTCAGCCGCCCGCACGCTGCTCGACGGCCTCAAGCGCCACCCGGAGATGGCGCGCGCCTAGAAGTCGTCGTCGATATCGCCGAAGCCGTCGCCGCCGATCACCTCGCGCGAGCCGCCCGGCCCGGCCGGCCCCACGATCCCTTCTTCCTCGAGCATGTCGATCAGGCGCGCCGCCCGCGGATAGCCGATCCGCAGCCGCCGCTGCAGCAACGAAGTCGACACGCGGCGGTGCTCCATCGCCAGCGCCTTCGCGCGCTCGAACATGGGGTCGCCGTCTTCTTCAGCCTCCGCCTCGACAGCTGCCTCTTCCAGCAGGTGGTCATAGACCGGCGTGGCATTGCCCGTCCGGGAGCGCTCGTTCGCCCAGAAGGTGACTATACGGTCGATCTCCTGGTCGGACACATACACCCCCTGCAGCCGCTTCGGCTTCGAGGCGTCCGTTGGCATGTAGAGCATGTCGCCGCGGCCAAGCAGGCGCTCGGCGCCAGC
Organism: Dehalococcoidia bacterium; assembly: GCA_035574915.1. NCBI lineage: Bacteria > Bacillati > Chloroflexota > Dehalococcoidia > Dehalococcoidia bacterium. Next base: position 3,645 of record DATLYJ010000004.1, read on the forward strand.
CGTGTCGATGATCGTGCGCGAGTCCACCTGCGAGCTCACGGCGAAGGCGATCCGCGTCGGGAAGTTCGCCTTGATTAGGCCCGTGACCACGTCCACCGACGGCCGCTGCGTCGCCACGATGAGGTGGATCCCCGTAGCCCGGGCCAGCTGGGCCAGGCGGCAGATCTGGCGTTCCACCTCGAACGGCGCAGCCATCATCAGGTCCGCAAGCTCGTCGATGATCACGACCCAGTAGGGCATGCGCTCTGTGACCTTCGGGTGCCGGTTGTACGCGTCGATGTTCCGGACCGCGAGGGCGGCAAAGCGCTTGTAGCGTGACTCCATCTCCGCGATCACCGCCCCCAGCGTCCCCACCACCTTCTCGACGTCGACGATGATCGACGAGAAGGCGAGGTGGGGGATCATCGCGAAGCTCGACAACTCCACGCGCTTCGGGTCAATCATCACGAAGCGCACCTCTTCCGGCTTAGCGTGCATGAGGATGCAGGAGATGATCGAGTTGATGCAGATGCTCTTCCCTGACCCCGTCGCCCCGGCGATGAGCAGGTGCGGCGCCTTCGTCAGGTCCGCAACCACCGGTTCTCCCGACACGCTCTTCCCCAACGCCAGCGCCAGCTTCGACTTCGCGGCGATGCGCTGGAATGCGGGCGTCTCGATCACCGAGCGCAGCGTCACGACCGACGCCGCCGAGTTCGGGACCTCGATGCCCACCAGCGCCTTCCCCGGCACCGGCGCCTCGATGCGGATCGACGGCGCCGCGAGCGCCAGCGCGAGGTCGTTCTGCAGGCGCGTGATCTCGTTCACCCGCACCCGCGTGCGGGAGACCTCCTCCTGGCGCATGACCGGCTTGCCGTCCTTCCCCAGGACGGGCCTGCCTTCGCGGTCGCGTTCCACGACCTGCCGGTACTTGATGTCCCAGCCCGGCTCGATGCCGAACTGAGTAACCGTCGGCCCCTCGTTGATCTGCGTAACGCGCGCATCCACCCCGAAGCTCGCCAGCGTCTCCACGATGAGCGCCGCCCGCGCGGCATTGTCGGGCTTCGCGACCTCGGCGTCTGCGACACCGGCGGACAGCATGTCAATCGGCGGCAGCGACCAGTGGAAAGAGGACACCGGAAGCGGCGCCGGGCCGCGCTCTTCGTCGTCGCGCCAGCCAATCGGCAGCTCGACCTGGCGGGCAGGGCCGGGTGGCGGCGCTTCCTCCTGCGGAGGCTCGGCCTCGAAGCGCTCGATCGGCTCCGCCTCCCGGGGCAGCCAGGAGGGCGGCACGTGCTGCGGCCGCTCGTCCAGGGGCGGCTTCGTCGGGAAGGCGAACTCCACGACTGCGACGATGCCCGCAAAGGCCCGCTGCGGAATACGCCAGCCCCACACCACCCTCAGCACTACCGGCGTCTGGCGCAGAATGCCCTTCGCCACCTGCGGCCAGCCGATGGCCACGAATGCAACGCCGGCCGCGATCCAGGCCAGCAACCCCAATACCGAGCCAGTGAGGGCAGCGCCTAAGTCACCGCCGCCTGACACTTCGGCCAGGGGCACGCCGGCCAGCCACCACGCCGGACCCGTGAGCGAGGCAAGTCCGAGCAGGAACACTGCCGCCGGCGCCGAAGCGGCCAGGGCGCGCGGGTAGCGGGCCAGGAGCCCGAGGTCGCGACGCCAGATGAGGACACCTATCGTCCCGGCCACTCCCGCCAGCGCGAGCGATGCCATGCCTGTCGCCTCAGCCAGGCTCGCCAGCGCAGCAGGCGGCGGGCCGGCGCCGGCAAGAAGGGCTAGCGCGGCAATGGAGATCAGGACGAGGGCGAGGCCAAGGGTCTCGACCCGCCAGAGCCAGCGCACGGCTGTCTCGTACAGCGGCTGGCCGCGTCGCCGGCGTCCGGCAGAGGGTCTCGTTGAGCGGACGGCATTCTGGCGCGCGCCCTGAGGGCGCGCCACACCGCGGGGCTTCACTCCGGTTCGTGCCATGTATGCGCCTATGCCGGTATGCGCCCCGCCAAGAATCGCATGCCAGGCGGACTCAAGCATAGCGCATAACGCCGGGCGCATAAACGCCGCGTCCGCTACCCCGACCGCCTGTGCGTTCGCCGCCATGCGTTATGCTTTGGAGTGGCGCCCCCATCGTCTAGGGGACTAGGACGTGGCCCTTTCAAGGCTAAAACCGGGGTTCGAATCCCCGTGGGGGCACCACCGCGGTTCGCTCTTTCGAGCCCAAACCACGCAGCGTCTGTCACTTGTGCCGCGCTGCCCAGTTCCTGCGCACGCGCGATGTCGCCGCGTGTGTGCGATAGAATCGCTCTGTTCGACGCCGAGCAGGGCGAAAAAGGATGACTCTAAAGACTGTTCCCATTACAGGTAGCGTCGCAGCTTGGGCGATGGAGCAGGCTGGCCTATCCATTGACCAGGTTGCTGACCGGAGTAATTACCCTGTCGAGACAGTCCGTGCATGGATCAGTGAAGAGGTTCGGCCAACCGTAGGCCAGGCCAAAAGACTCGCAGAGGTCCTGCATCGGCCGCTGTCTGTCCTCCTCCTCCCGGCGCCGCCCGAGTCCTTTGGTCTTCCGGATGCCCTACGACGCGCGTCGGGCGCTGGTCAGCGAAACCTCGCCCCGGAGGAGCTCAGGCTAACTCGGCGCGCCCGCCGGCTTCAGCGCCTTCTTCGATGGGTCGTCACGCGCCAAGCCATAGAACCTCCAGACATCCCGCAGGTCAGTGGATTAGAGCCATCGGAGGCGGGCACAATCCTCCGCGACTGGGTAGGAGTCTCCGCGGAGACGCAATTGACTTGGAACGACGCCAAACAGGCCTTCGAGACGTGGCGTGCAACTCTTGAAAGTCTCGGTGTCTTCGTCTTCCAACTCCAGCTGGGCAAAGGCATCCGAGGTTTCAGTATGTTTGATGACCTCGCTCCACTGATCGCAGTCAACACTGCAGAGAACTACCAGGCGCGTTCGTTCACCATCTTCCACGAGCTGGCGCATCTAGGCTCTCGCACAGATAGCGCGTGCCTGGAGAGCACGGGAACTCGCCGACTTGAGCGATGGTGCGAAGAAACGGCGAGCGCAACGCTCATGCCTTTAACGGCAATCCATGACTTCGTCAGGAGCCAGGCTAGCGTGTCAGAAGACGTTGACCTCGTGAAGAAGGCGGCGAGTACGTTCAAAGTGAGTCTACGCGCGGCCGCAGTCGCACTGATTAGAGGAGGATATCTCGACCAGTCCGTCTACGAAGACATCGAGGAATCAGCTCCCATAACTGATCGTCTAAAGGGTTTTGGCCGCGGCCGCGGCCAACGAGCTCCAGAACGCCGGAAAGCGGAGGTGGGGCCGCGGCCCCTAAGGTTAGTCTTCAAGGCTTTTGAGTCCCACCTTCTGACCGAGCGAGATCTCAGGGATTACCTTCGCCTTGATGGGGCTGAATTGGACGAACTTGCGCGGCAATTGGAGAGCGCGTAGAGGTGCAGCAAGAGGATGTCTGGGTAATTGACTCCTCTGCGCTCATCAACATGAAGAGGATTGTACCAGCGGGCGAACAGTGGTCGCTGTTTGAACGGCTGACGGAGTTGGTGCGAGGGCGGATGCTGTTCTTTCCTCGTCAGGTCGCAGACGAATTGAGGCAAGCGAGACACGTCGACACACCAGAGGCCTGGGCTCTTGGCGTCGGACCTCGCGTCGCTTTTGCTTACGACCCAGATCCCGCACTGGTCAAGCACGTGATGGGAGTTGCGGGGAAGTGATCGAGGCGGATGCGGAAGTGGAAAAGGGTGATCCGTACGTCCTAGCCCAGGCCTTGGAACTGCAGCGCCTGGGCCCGAAGCCTCAAGTCGTCACGGACGACACAGTAGATCGGCTTCCCATCAAGATCGCCATGACGACAGCTTGTCAGCGCCTCGGATTGCCGTACCTTACTCTCGACGATTTCCTCCAGACCCTCGGCTCGTCGGGGAACCGCTAACAGTCTTCCATAGGCCCGGTTATTGCCATCGCCGTCCTGAAGTGAGTGGGACCTGCTGGGCCAGCCTCACCAGACCGACCCGCTGTCCGCCGTCACCGCCCGGAGCTACCTGACCCGGCTCTTCAGCGCCGCGAAGGCAAGCGTCAGCGTCACCACACCCAGAGCCGCGACAGCCGCAATCGCGACCCCCAGGTCCGCCATGTCCCAGCCCTCCGACGAGAGGGCGCGCATGCCCCGCAGCAGGTAGGTCATCGGGTTCACCGTCGCCGCGACCTTCAACCAGCCGCTCAGGGCCTCCATGGGCGCGAACAGCGTCGTCAGGAACATCATCGGCATGAACAGCGCCCACAGGCTCTGTGTCGCCTGAGCATTGCCCGTCTTGATCGCCACCGCAAAGCCGATCGCGGAATAAGCAAGGCCCCAGAAGCTGCTCAGGAGCACCAGCGCCACGGCGCCCGGCACGCCCGTGGCGAATTCCAACCCGGTGGCGAAAGCGATGACCAGGACCACGGCGGCCTGCGCCATGATGCGCAGGAAGTCGGCGCCCATGGCGCCAATCAGAATGGAAACGCGGTTCGCCGGCGTCAGCAGCAATTTGTCGAAGTAGCCGCTTTCGATGTCCGCGACCATATTCAGGCCGGCGCTGCCTCCCTGCACCGCGAAGACGATGGCTACCGGCAACTGGAACGCCTCCCAGTTCGAGATCCCGGACCGGCTGGCGAACTCCTCGAGGGAGCCCACCATCACGAAATAGAAGAAGACCGGGATCACGAGGTTGGGCACCAGGTACGCCGGCGTCCGGATCGCCAGCCGCGCCTCCCGCGCGCCCAGCAGAAACGCGGCGCGCACGGCTTCACGCCAGAAATTCCAGGGCGCCAACTGGATTGCCACAGTTGCCTCAGCCATCGCTCCCTCCGCTGCCGTTGCCGGCGCCCTCAAGTCTCGATCCCGTCGCGCGCAGGAATACCTCGTCGAGCGTCGGCTCGCTGAGCGCGACAGACTCCACCGGGACATGAGCCGTATCGAGCAGGCGCACTACCTGCGCGATGACCCCGGCGCCATCCTTCACGAATAGCGTCAGGGCGCCGCCGTCCGCGCGGATGTCGCGCAGCCCCTCGAGACCGCTGAGGACCTGCCTCGCCTGCGGGAGACGAGCCGGCTCGACCCCAATCGAGACTACGCCGCCGCCGATCGTCGCCTTCAGCTCGGAGGGCTTACCCTCGGCCACGATGACACCGCGGTCGATGATCGCCAGCCGGTCGGAGAGGCGGTCTGCCTCCTCGAGATAGTGCGTCGTCAGGAAGACCGTGACGCCGAACTCCTTGTTCAGGCGCTGGACCTCCTGCCAGACCGCCTGGCGGCTTGCCGGGTCCAGGCCCTCCGTCGGCTCGTCGAGAAAGAGGAGCCGCGGTCCGTGCACCAGGGCGCTGGCCAGGTCCAGCCGCCGCTTCATCCCGCCCGAGTAAGTCTTGATCTGGCGGTCCGCGGCCTCCTCGAGGCCGACAAGCTCCAGTAGTTCCGCCGCCCGCCGGGCCGCCTCGCTCCGGCGGAAGCCGTAGAGCTGCGCCTGCAGCACCAGCAGCTCTCGACCCGTCGCCAGGGCGTCCAGGCCCGCCTCCTGGAGGGCGACACCAATGGAACGCCGGACCTCGTGTTGCTGGCGGTACACGTCGAAGCCGGCGACCAGCGCCGAGCCTGACGTCGGGCGCAGGAGCGTCGTGAGCATGCGCACTGTCGTCGTCTTGCCGGCGCCGTTTGGTCCCAGGAAGGCAAACGTCTCGCCGGCCCGTACCAGGAGGTCCACGCCGCCAACGGCGACGACGCCGCCCGCGAATTCGCGCCGCAACTCGTGCGTCTCGACCGCGAAAGCCATCACTCCTCCTCCCTATCGATTATCCGGATGGCCGCCGGTCTGTTCGAGCGCATCCCGTCACATACTGTCAGGAGCCTTACGCCCTCTCGAGGAGCCGCCGAACGGCCGCGAAGCCCAGCACGGGCAGCCGCCCGCAGCCCGACGACCGCGAATGCGGCCCTGCGACGATGGGTCGTCCGAGGCGCACCGCGCGCAGCCCGCAGCCCGCCGCCATCGGGCGACACCGCCAGCGCGCGACAGGTCGCCCGAAAGCGGACCGCAGAGGCGCAGCCCTCCGCCGGGGGGCGTGGGGGGTGTCCCCCCACCACCCTCCGCGAGCCAAGCGCAGCGACGGCGAGCGCCTCCGCTCGCTCCCACCGCCGCGCAGCCTTAGACCAGGCCCCACACCATCGTCGGAGGCGCGCAGTCGCCACCCGTTGCCACCCGCCCGTCCCACCATGCCTCGGAGCCGTAGATCACGCGGCCCGGCACATTGGGCGAAGCCGACGTCGCAAAGAAGCCGCCCCAGAGCCGAGTGCAGAGGGCGCAGCCCTCTGCCGGGGGGCGTGGGGGGTGTCCCCCCACCACCCTCCGCGAGCCAAGCGCAGCGACGGCGAGCGGCCCCCGCTCGCTCTGACCGCCGCGCAGCCTTAGACCGCGATCCCACCACCCGCTCCCGCCAAGTCCCGGCCGGGCCGCCCGTTAGCAAGCAGTCCGCCGGAGTGGTAGGCTGCACGGCGGGGGCCTGCGTGCGAGGCACTCGCTCTGGCACGGGGGCGGGTTAACTGTGAACCAGGCGCTGCCATCAGCAGCGGTCAAGACAAGCGCGCCGGCGCGGCGCAGCGATACCATCCCGCGTCCGCGCCTCCTCGCCCTGATGCGCGCCAACCTGGGCAAGCGGCTCACGTTGATCACCGCGCCTTCCGGGTTCGGAAAGACAGCCCTCCTTGCCGACTTCGTCGCCGAGCTCGAACAGCCCTGCGCCTGGCTGAGCCTCGACGCCTGGGACCGGGACGGCGGTGAACTGCTTGCCAGCCTGGCGCGCGCCCTCGGGAGCGCCGAAGGCGTCGCCGCGCCGGCCCGGGCGCCACTCGACGACCTGCGCCGCCAGCTCAGGCTCCTGGTCTGGAGCGCGCTCGCGGATGGCCCGCGTGTAATCGTCCTCGACGACTTCCAGACCATCGAAGGCTCCCGCGAGGCGCTCGCGCTTGTCGAGGAGTTGATCGCCTCCGCCCCTGAGACCTGCCACATCGTCATTTCGTCGCGGGACTTGCCGCGGCTGGCCGGCCTCGCCCGCCTTGTGGCCCGAGGTGCGGCGCTGTGGCTTGGCCTCGAAGACCTCGCCTTCGACCACGACGAGGTCCGCCGCTTCTTCCGCGAAGTCCGTGAGACCGAGATCGATGACCGCGAGGCCCAGGCCCTCCTCGAGGCCACGGGGGGCTGGGCGGCGCACCTCGCGCTGCTCACCGTCGGCGAGGCAGGGACGATTGAGTCGACTCCCCGCGCCGAGCTGCTCCTGGACGACCTCCTGAGTGAGGCATTCAACCGCCAGACGCCTGCCCTTCGTCGCTTCCTCCTCTCGACGAGCCTCCTGAAGGTGCTGGACCCCTCCTTCTGCGACGAACTTCTCGAGCGCAAGGACTCGCGCGACATCCTCAAGGAACTGGAGCGCCGCAACCTCTTCGCCACCCGGGTCGAGGCCGACCCGCCGGTGTACCGTCTGCACCAGCCGTTTCGCGCCTACCTCAAGGGAAAGCTGCGCGCCGAGAAGGGCAATCGCTTCGCCACGCTTGCCTTGAAGGCGGGCCAGCTCTGCGAAGCGCGAGGAGACTGGGAAGGCGCCGTTTCCTTTTACATCGAGGGCCAGGTCTGGCCGGACGCCGTGCGCGCGCTGCGCGCGGCATCCGAATCCATGCTTGCCTATGGCCGCGCCGCGACGCTGCACGAATGGCTGGAGGCGCTGCCCCGCGAGGTGGTCCAGACACAGCCCGACCTCCTGCTCCTCCGGGCTCGAGTCAAGGTTGACCTGGGCGAGCTTGACGCCGCGTTGCAAGTCATCTCTGACCTCCTTGAAGACGAGGCGCCCGAGACCGTGAGGGGGCTTGCCCTGCTCTATCGCGGGGTCTGCCTCAGCAGGAAGGGCCAGCATCAGGAAGCCGTCAAGACCTGCCGGGCGGCCGCGTCCCTCCTGACGCGGGCCGGCGCGCCGCCGCAGGTCGAAGCCGAGGCCAATCTCTGGCTGGGAGTAGCGATTGGCGCCGGCGGCGGCTTCGCTCGCGCCGTGCCGCCGCTTCGCAAGGCGCTCGCCCTGGCCGAAAAGCTGGGAGATGTGCGCACGGCCTCCATCGCCGCGGACGACCTCGCGGTCGCCTTCGGCAACCTCGGGCAGATCGACCAGGCGCAGATGTACCTGGAGCGCGCGAGGCAGGGCTGGGCAAGCCTCGGCAACGACTATCGGCTTGTCCTCACCCTGAACAACCTGGGCATGATGTACTCCCTGCAGGGCGAGTACGAAGAGAGTTCCCACCTCCTCGCCGAGGCCATCGAACGCTCGCGGGCGACTGGCAACGCCCGTATCGAAGCCATCGCGACGCTTTCCCTCGCCGACGTCAAGCGCGACACCGGCCACTACGACCAGGCCATCGACCTGTACAACGACGGGCTCGACAAAGCCCGCCGCCTCGGCGAGGCCTACTTCGTCGACTACGCCGTGGACGCCCTCGGCATGACCTACATGCTCATGGGCGACCTACAGAAAGCGGAAAGCCTCATCCGGCACGCCGCCGCGGAGGTTGGTGAGCGGGGCGGCGTCTACGAGAACGGCCTACTTTCGCTCTCCCTGGGCATCCTGAGCCACCTGCGGGGTGAGTTCCCAGAGTCCGCGGCCCGCCTCCAGTACGCCCTGCGCGTCTTCAGGGCAGCCGGTGCCGCCCGCGAAGAGGCCCGCGCCCTCTTCCACCTCGCCCACGTGTACCTCGCCACCAACAGCCGCCGCCGCGCGCTCGCCGCCCTCCAGGATGTCGTGCGGCTCGTGCGGGAGATCGGCTACTCGGCCTTCCTCGCGGCCGACGCCCGCCGCTGTCCCGCTCTCACCGCCTTCGCCTCCTCGAAGCGCCTCGGTGACGGCCTCTTCGCCAGACTGCGCGAGGAGCAGGGCCGCCGCGTCGCGCTCGATCTCGGCCTTGGCCCGAGCTACCCGCCGGTGGAGGCCCGCGGCTTCGGTGAGACCAGCGTAGAGATCGACGGCCGCCTGATCACCGACTCGGAGTGGTCGTCGGTGAAGAGCAAGGAGATGTTCTTCTTCTTCCTCGCGGCAAGGCAGCCCGCCTCCCGCGACGAGTGCTGCGCCGCCCTCTGGCCGGAGTTCGACCGGGCACGCGCGACCAGCAACTTCCACTCCACCCTCTACCGGCTCCGGAGCGCCACCTACTTCGACGTGATCACGAACGCGAACGGACGCTACCGCCTGAACCCGGCCGCGCCCTTTAGCTTCGACGTGCGTGAGTTCGAGCGCTACGTACAGGACGGCGACTCGCTGCCCGTGGACGACCCCGAGCGCCTCCGCTGCTTCGAACGGGCCGCCGAGATCTACACCGGCCCCTTCGCCCGCGACTTCTACTCCGAATGGGCAGACGAGCTGCGCCAGCGCCTGGAGGATGAGTACCTGCGCGTCGCCGCCATTCTCGCGGGCGCCGCCTTCGCCGACCGCGCCTACGACCGTTGCATCGAGCTCTGCGACCGCATACTGGCGATCGACGACAGCAGCGAGGAGGCCCGCTGCCTGAAGATCGAAAGCTATATCGAACTCGGAGACCGGGCGTCGGCCGTGCGCCACTTCGAGTCCTACCGGCGCTTCCTGGCCGCCGAAGCCTCCATGTCGCCTTCGCGCCGTCTGGCGGAGATCTCCCGCCGCCTCTCAGCCGGCCGGGCCTGACCCGATAGCACAGATACCGGCCCTGCCGGCCGATCCTGACCTCGAGGGACCGGTATTACAGTTTTGGGCCGCGGGCCAACCATCCCTTGCCGCCGATCTGCATACCGGTTAAGAAGTCGTGCACCTCCGTCATAGGTTCGTGACAACTCCCTCGCTATTCTCCGCGCAGAAAGGCCTCCGGGCCGAAAGAAGGAGACCAAATCAAATGAAAAGACTGCTCCCCATCGCCCTGTCCGCCCTCTCGTTCCTGGCGGTAGTCTTCGCGGGCACCGCGCCCTGGGCCTGGAGCTAACAGCGCCGGCCAGGAGGGGCCGGACCGGCCCGCCCGCAGCCTTGCCCGGCCCCCCGCGAAGGGAGACACCCACTCTTTGAGTCAAAAGACCCCGCCGTTTGACTTGAAGCTGCCCTACCTGGCTCTGCTCGCCGTCCTTCTCGAGACGACGGGCATGTTCCTGCTGTCCCCGGAATCCTGGGACCTGGGCCGGCAGCTCCTCATCATGTCCGGCTTCGCCCTGGCCCTGGTTTTCGCCTGGGCGAACCGCGGTTGGCGTCCGATGCAGGTCCTGGCCATCGGCCTCCTCATGAACCTCGCAGCGATGCTCGCCAACGGCGGGCTCATGCCCGTCACCCCCGAGAACGCCATCCTCGCCGGCTTCGCCGATGAGGTGGCAGATCTGAAGCCGGGCGACCCCGTGCCGCGAAGCAAGGACATCCTCAAAGAGCGCGGCGACACGGCCCTCGCGCCTCTCACCGACGTGATCGTGTTGCCGGCGTGGTTCCCGGGCCGCGCAGTCGCAAGCCCGGGCGACGCCGTAGTCGCCATTGCCGTCATCCTTGCAGCATTCTCCGCCGCGACGGCAGCCGCAAAGGCCGTGCGCCGGCGGGAGTCGTCATCGGATACCCCTGTCCTTCCGGCGTCGGGCCGGACGGGAAGGGCGCCCGGGGGGATCGATGCGCGATGAGCGGACTAGCGGCGCCGAGGGCCCCAGGCCGCGCGACAAGACCTCCGCCCCGGCATTACCGACTACGGACCTCGAGTTGCGGCGCCTCGCGAAGCAGGCGCGGGCGTGCCTGCAAGAGATGCTCGCGGACCTGTGCGAGCTGGAGTCCGTGCTTGCCCGCTTCCAGGCATTTCTCGCCGTCCCTCCCGAGTTCCGCCGCGCGCACAACCGCGTAGCCTGACCGGCGCCGCCAGGCCGGCCTAGTCGTCTCAGCCCCCGAGATCCATTCTGCAGATGCTAAACTGACTGCGTGTCGGGGCGTAGCTCAGCTTGGTAGAGTGCTTGAATGGGGTTCAAGAGGTCGGCGGTTCGAATCCGCCCGCCCCGACCAGCGAGGTCCACCGGGCTGGGCCGGTGGTAATACCCAGGCAGTTCGCTGGACGGATCTCCGACACTCGGGGTCTTCTCCGTAGCGCGGCGTGTAAGCACCGTCCTGCAGTGGCTGCAGCTGGGCGCGGCCACCGCGGCCCTCATTCATGTCCAGTGGCCCTAGGCCGCCACATCTCCCGCGCCTGGTGTCACCGAGTAGTCTTGAGGCATCATCTCCCTCCTGACCCCCATCCGCTAGGCACACCGCAAAATTGACTCGCTGAGGCGAGATTGCCTAAGATGGATGCGCTCGCGGCCCCGTGGTGTAGCGGTCAAACATGCCACCCTGTCACGGTGGAGATCGGGGGTTCGAATCCCCTCGGGGTCGCCATGAACTAACTCACCGGCCCGCCCGTGCGGGCCATGTTCATCAGCGAAGACAGGCCACTCGACCGACGTCGAGGAGGTCCAGCGCCACGTTACCTGAGTCCCCTCGGCGAAGTAAGCCCGGAACTCCTGTCGGGGCGCGACCCCAACAATGAGGCCCGCTGCGAGGTCAACGTAGACTGCCTCCAGTAGCCGTTGGATCGTCGCCTGGAACGCCTCGGGATACAGCCGCAGCGCCTCGGGCCAGGCATACAGGCCCAGACCGAGGGCACGTACCAGGACATCTCGGAGGGCGGCGAACTCCTCAGATGGAGCCTCCGCCACAGGAGCAACCAGATGGGCGATCTCCGCCTCTATTGCACGAAGGCGCTCGAGGTACTGGTCCTTGCTTATCTCGCCGACCTCGAAACGGACTCCGAGCCGCTCCCGCCGCAGGCTAAGGTGCTCGATCTCGGCCCGACGCTGTCTCTCGGCCCGAGTCTGGTCTTGACCAGGAAGGAGCGTCGAAATGAGTTGACCTTGGGCGTCCTGCGGCAGGTTCATCAGGATTAGGCGCAACTGAGTCTCAACCTTATCGCCACGAACGAAGCTGCGCTTACTCTGGGCGCACGGCAGCTTCCGTACGGCAGAAACGTCTCGGTAGTACCTGATCTGCTTTACGGTCGTTCCGACCAGCTTTCGGCCACAGTCCGCGCACCGCAGGAGCCCTGAACCCAGTGGGTAGAACCTGTTGCGGGGATTCCAGCGCTTCGGTCGACGAGGATGACTGTCTATGACTCGTTGTACCGTGGCGAAGAGCTCACGACTGATAATCGCCTCGTGCTTCCCCTCCCCGTGTACTCGACCCTTGTACGTTACTAACCCACAGTACACCGGATTGCGGAGCATGTCCTTCACGCTCTCTTTAGTGAAGGGTGCTGCCCCAGTTATCCAGCCTCGTGAAGTGTCGCGGCGCTTGTTCCTCGTTCGAAAGCCTTGAGCTGTCAGCCAGTCTGCCACATGGACCATGGAGTACTCGCCCGAGGCGTACATTGTGAAGGCTTCGCGCACAGCGTCAGCCTCTGAGCTGACTGTCAGCCATGGCAGGGGATTGCCACTGACCGACCCCGGGTTTCGGGCATAGCCGAAAGGCGGATCGCCATTGGCCAAGCCAAGCTCTACGCGGCGCTGTCGGGATCGCGAAACCTTCTGGCGCAGGTCGGCGCTATACCATTCGGCGACCACCTCCATCACGCCCTCAAGGAGCACTCCAGCCGGCGTATCGGTGTCGACTGGCTCTTTGACTGAAACCACCTCGATGCCCGCCCGCCTGAGGAGGCCCTTGTAGACCACGGAGTCCTCCCGGCTGCGGGCGAAGCGATCCATCTTCCAAACGTATATGCGATCGAACGGCCGCGGGGCAGCCTTGCTGTCAGCCACCATACGCTGGAATGCCGGGCGATCTGAGGACTTGGCCGAGAATCCTTCGTCGGCGTAAATGTGTGACGAAGAGACAAAGAACCCATCCCTCTTCGCTTGCCCCTGGCAGTCAGCAAGCTGGTAGTCGAGGGAATGGCCATCAGTCTGGCTCTCGTCAGATACCCTGATATAGATCGCCGCCCGCTTCATCAAACGCCCCGAAGCCTTTCTGTTCATTATATTCGTCTACGCGGGACAAGGCCCTAGGCTGAACGAGCTTCAGGCCGTCCGCTGGTGCCCTAGTCGACGTCTTGGGTGCTGACCGTATCGCCTCGTAGTAACTCGTCGCCCAGGATAACCCTCGGCATCCCTGGCGGTCGGCGCCGATTGTTCACCGCTACGTGACGCTTAGCCACTGCAAGGACTGCCGTGTCGAAGTCCGCAGGCAGCGCTTCGGAAAGCTCTTCAAGTAACTCCGCTTTGCGTCTCGTCTCGGCAGCAAGCCTCCTGACCGCAGCCGCAGCGAAGACCCTCGGCAGGTTCTTCCCCAAGAAGTTGCCGAGAATGGCAAGATCCCTCACAGCTTCGAGAAAGGCCGGTACACGTTTCTTCCAGCACGGGTCAGCCAGGAGGCCGTATACTGGGCGGCCCCCCTCGTCGAACATGTCGTACAGCCGGGCGAGCAACTCGGAGCAGACCTGGCATAGCCAGCGCTTGCCTAGGTCGATGCCCTCCAGGTACAAGTTCTCTGTTACGACCGGCTCCACCACAAACTCAACATTCCGCCCGAACTCTAGGAACGGCGCTGGCCATGCCTCCCGTGGCACGGCTGGCACGCCGCAGAGCTCGCACTTGGTCCCCTCCTGCTCTTCAAGGGGCTCTCGGCCGCTTCCTGTCCTAGCAGTCTTGCCCATCTAGCCTCCTTCGCGATTGACGTCCTTTACTTTGATACCCAGCTAACCTGCCTGATGAGCCGGCGAATATCATTAAGTTTCCTATGACCTCATCCAAAGATAGTCATTACGCCATCTTCATGACTTTGACTGGTAACATTTGCTTGACAATACATTCGGGGCGCCTTATTTTGACGTAGATGTTGCTGCGAGAGTTGGCCGTCGTAGTACAAGGCATGGCGACATCAGGTCGGGCCGCCGGCGCACGGCCCGGCGATTGGATCGTCTCCATAGTCGACAGCGGCGATATCGAGGCCGATGTCATCCGTCGCGGCAACCTGCGCAAAGTTAGCGTTTGGTACAGTCCTCGCGCCGAACGTCACCTACTGAAGCCGAACGACATCCTCGTCACAGCTCGCTCGTACGCTGTGAAGGCCGCACTCGTCCCGCCGCACGTGACGCGAACCGTTGCGGGCCCGACGCTCCTCGTGGTCCGGCCCATCGCCGTCGAATCGGGGATGGGCCATTACCTCTGGTACTACCTGACGTCGCGGCAGGGCCGAGCAGCGATCGAAGCACGCATCGCCGCGGGCGCGGGCATCCCATCGCTGTCTGCAGCTGCACTGGGAGAAGTAGAGGTGCCGCTGCCGCCAGCCTCGGAGCTGAACCTGCTCGCGAAGCTGGTCGAGGCTTCAGAGGACGCTTATGAAAAGTCCATCGCGGCGGCCCGCTTGCAGCGCGAGGTCCTGCGTGACTCCATAATCGGCAAGCTGCTGGAAGGCGCCGCCAAAGAAGGAGGAGCTTCGTGCCGCTGACCACCCAGGAACTCGAACGAAAGCTGTGGCAGGCCGCCGACATCCTTCGCGGCCAGATCGATGCCGCAGATTACAAGAACTACATCTTCTCCATGTTGTTCCTGAAGCGGCTCTCCGACCGTTTCGAGGAGGAGGTCGAGAAGGCGGTCGCCGCCGGCGTGCCGCGCGACGTCGCCGAACGCGACCCGGACGAGCACGAGTTCTTCGTGCCGCCGCAAGCGCGCTGGGCCGCCCTCACCTCCCGGAGCATGGACATCGGCGACGCGCTCAATGCCGCCAGCTTCGAGATCGAGGCCGCGAACGCGCCCCGACTCGACAACGTCCTCAAGGCCACTAACTGGAGCGACGAGTCGAAGCTCGGCTCGCCGGCGAACCGAGAGCGCATTATCCGCAGCCTGGTGAACCACTTCAGCGACCTCAACCTGCGCGACGACAACCTGCGTCACGAGGGCGAGAACGGCGTCCGAAACGTCCTCGGCGATGCCTACGAGTACCTCATCTATCAGTTCGCGGACGACGCCGGCAAGAAGGGCGGCGAGTTCTACACGCCGCGTTCCGTGGTGCGCCTGATCGTCGAGTTGCTGGAGCCGCGCGAGGGCATGCGCATCTGCGACCCCACCATGGGCTCCGCCGGCATGCTGATCTATACGGCCCAGTACGTCCAGGAGAAAGGCGGCGACCCCCGCAATCTGGTGCTGCACGGCCAGGAACGCAACCTGGGTACGCTCGGCATCGGCAAGCTCAACCTCCTCCTGCACGGCCTGCGCTCTGCCCGCGTCGAGCCGGGCGACGTGATCGCGGAGCCGCGCCTGGTGGACGAGCGCGGCCGGCTGCTCTCCTACGACCGCGTGATCGCCAATCCGCCCTTCAGCCTCAAGAACTGGGGCCACGACTTTGCTCCCAACGATCCCCACCACCGCTTCGACGCCTTCGGCGCCATCCCGCCGCGCACGAAAGGCGACCTCGCCTTCCTGCTGCACATGCTCGCCGTCACCAACGCGCAGGGCATGGTTGGCGTCGTCATGCCGCACGGCATCCTCTTCCGCGGCGGCTCCGAGGGCACGATCCGCAAGGGCATCGTCGAGGCGGACCTCTTTGAGGCGATCATCGGCCTGGCGCCTAACCTGTTCTTCGGCGCCAGCATCCCGGTGGCCATCTGCATCCTCAACAAGGACAAGCGGCCGGAACGCAAAGGCAAGGTGCTGTTCGTCGACGCCGCTCAGGAGGGCTGCTACCGCCCCGGCAAGGCGCAGAACTTCCTCGACCAGGAGCACATCGACAAGATCGTGGCCGCCTACCGCGCCTTCGAGGACGTGGAGCGCTTCGCCCACGTCGCGCCGCTGAAGGAGATCCGCGCCAACGACCACAACCTGAACATCAGCCGCTACGTGGACACGACTCAGCACGAGGAGGTCATGAGCGTCGAGGAGGCGCTGGCCCAACTGCGCGAGGCCGAGCGCCGCCGCGACGAGGCCGTGGCGCGCATGAACAAGCTGCTGGCGGAGTTGGGATATGGCAGGTAGAGATGCCGACTATTTTGCGGGTGGGTCCCTATCGGTTGTTCTTCTACTCCAGTGACGGCGGCGAACCGGAGCATGTCCATGTCGAATGAGAGGACAACGTGGCAAAGTTCTGGCTGGACCCTGTGCGCCTGGAGCGGAGCGGCGGGTTCCGCCGAGGCGAACTAGGCTCGATCCACCCCATGATAGAGGAGCACCAATCTGAACTGCTGGAGGCGTGGCGTGAGTATTTCCAGGGTTGACATTTCCGTCCCGGACGCCGCCCGGGTAGAGGTGAGCGATGACACGCTGACAGTGGAGCTGAGCGACGGCCGTAGCATCTCCGTGCCGCTGGCCTGGTACCCGCGGCTGCTGCACGCGCGCCCTGAGGAGCGCCGCCGCTGGCGCCTCATTGGTGGCGGGCAGGGCATCCACTGGGACGATCTGGACGAGGACATCAGCGTGGAGGGGCTCCTGGCCGGGCGCCGTTCCGCCGAAAGCCAGGCCGCCTTCAAACGCTGGCTGGAGTCGAGGGCGGCGGGGTGACGTAATGAGCAATGTCGAGGCGCTGGCCCAGCTGCGCGAGGCCGAGCGCCGCCGCGACGAGGCTGTGGCGCGCATGAACAAGCTGCTGGCGGAGCCTGGATATGCCGGGTGACGCGCCTGAGGGCTGGAAGCACCTCCGAGTCGGCGAGATTGCACGAGTCGTGGGCGGCACGACACCTTCTAGTAACGAGCCTGGCCACTGGGACGGAGACATCCCCTTCGTAACGCCGACTGATTTGACCGCCTTGCGAGGCAGGTACTTGGCAAAGACGGAACGGTGCATCTCCGAACGCGGTCGCCTCGCAGCCGGCATCGAAGTCCTTCCACCGCGTTCTGTGCTCCTTGCCACGCGAGCGAGCATCGGCTTGGCGGCAATCAACGAAGTCCCACTAGTCACAAACCAAGGCTTCCAGAACCTCGTCCCGCTGGCCTGGACGGACCCCCTCTGGCTGTTCTACGCAGTGTCGGCGATGCGCGCTGAGTTCGAGCGACTTGCGGCTGGCACGACATTCCGGGAGCTCTCGCGGAGAAGCCTCCAGGCAGTCAAGCTCCTCGTCCCGCCTCTCCCGGAACAGCGCGCCATCGCCGCCGTGCTCGACGCCATCGACGAGGCCATCGAGCGCACGCAGGCGGTCATCGAGGCGACGGAGACGCTGCGCCGCGCCCTCCTGCACGACCTCCTCACCCGCGGCGTCCCTGGCTGGCACAAGGAGTGGAAACACGTCCCCGGTATCGGCACCATCCCAGCCTGCTGGGAGGTGGCATGCCTCGCTGACCTCGTAAAGGTCAACACAGACGGCTGGAACCCGGGCGACACTGAGGAGATCCTTTACGTCGACCTGGCGGCTGTCTCCGCGCCGGGCGACCTTGCCCCACCACGCAAACTGCCCTCGGCCGAGGCACCCAGCCGCGCCCGGCGGCGTGTAAAGCCCGGAGACATCCTGGTAAGCACGGTGAGACCTTACCTTCGGGCGTTCGCGCGATGGACTGGCCCCGCCCTCCCCAACCTTGTGGCTTCGACAGGCTTCGCCGTCTTAAGTCCTAACAGACCGGAGGACTCGGCTTTCGTTTTTCATGTCATCATGACGGATCGCTTTCTGGGTCATTTAGAGCCACGAATGACTGGCTCCGGTTATCCTGCGGTGCGCCCTGATGACGTCGCAGCGTTTAGTCTAGGAATCCCAGGCGCTAAGGAGCGCCAGTTAATAGGCGGACTGATTGATGTACTCTGGGATGTGAACCAAAATACGAAAAAACACGTTGAAGAGCTTCACGTCGTCAAGCGGGCCATTGCGGACGCTCTCCTGACTGGCCGGATACGCATCAAGCAGCTTCACGAGGCTGCGAAATGAGCACCAGAATGCGACGCGTATACTCGATCCAAGCGGAGCTTCTTCGGAAGTCGAAGGAGGCGGCTCTAAATGCAGTTCAGACCTACAACAACCCCCTGACTACATTCAAGTCAGAATCGTTCATCGTCTTGATGATCATCGCCTGGATGTACCTGCTGCACGCCTACTATCGGAGCAAAGGTATCGACTATCGCTACTACACAGTCAAGAACGGCAGGAAGAGGTACGACCGCACCAAGAGCGGCGCGAGAAAGTACTGGGAACTCGAACGCTGCCTCAACGACGATGCCTGTCCCTTGGACGGGCCAACCAAGGCTAACCTCCGCTTCTTAATCGGGCTGCGACATGAGATCGAACACCAGATTTGTCTCGATCTCGACGAACAGATGGCAGGACGCTACCTAGCTTGCTGCCTTAACTACGAGGCGGTACTAACTTCGCTGTTCGGCCCAGAGCACAGCCTGGAACAATCGCTGCCTTTCACGCTGCAGTTCACGGATTTGATGACGCCGGTAACGAAAGACGCTGCTCCCACAAGGCTACCATCTGAGGTTTCAAAATACATCCGTGACTTCGATGACGGTCTATCCGATGAGGAGTTCGGTAGCCAAAAGTTTGCCGTGAGGTTGCTCTTTACGCAGAAAACAGCAAATCGGCGCGGGCAAGCGGACAGAGTACTGGAGTTCATTGCGCCAGAAGACGAACTGGCCCAAGCCATCGAGAAGCAATACTGGGTCATTAAAGGCGTGGAGAAGCCCAAGAGGCGGGCATCCGAAATCATCAAGATGATGCAGAAAGAAGGCTATTCGCGTTTCAACCGTCACAGTCATACGGCGCTCTGGAAGAAGCTTGATGCGAAGAATCCAACTCGTGGGTACGCCATAGAGTTGGGAGGACAGTGGTTCTGGTACGAGAACTGGGTTGCGAGAGTCCGGGAAGAGTGCCAAGCGCACCCGGAACTCTATGGCCCCACGGGCAGCCCGGAGGTGGCATGACCACTCCTGCCAGAATCAACGAGCTGAACCAGGCGGAGCTGCCCGCCGTCGAGCTGCTGCGCAAGCTCGGTTACACTTTCGTCCCGCGCGAGGTCCTGGCCGCGGAGCGCAACGGCGAGCGCGAGGTCCTGCTCAAGGCGCGCCTCAAGGCCGCCCTCCTCCGTCTCAACGAGTGGCTCACCCAGGACCAGGCGGAACGCGTCATCTTCAACCTGGAGCGCGTCGACGCCGTCGGCATGGCCCGTAACCAGGCCGTGCACGAGTACCTGACCTACGGCATGCCCATCGAGGCCGATGGTCCCGGCGGCCGCCGCACGCGCACGGTGCGCTTCTTCGACTTCGACCATCCCCAGCCGGGCAAAGGCCTCAATGAGTTCCTCGTCACCTCCCAGATGCGCGTCCGCCGCGGCAACGAGCGCGACCGCGGCGAGGAGGACGACGAGCTGCTCGTCAAGCCGGACATCATCCTCTTCGTCAACGGCATCCCCCTCGTCGTCATGGAAGCGAAGTCGCCCACGCTGCTGGACGTGTGGCGGCACAACGCCATCCGCCAGCTGCACCGCTACCAGGAACTGGGGCCGCAGTGGCAGGGAGCGGGCGCGCCGGAGCTCTTCGCTTACAACCTGCTATGCGTCGCGCATTGCGGCGCCGCCGCCGTGTACGGCTCCGTCGGCGCGCCGGAGAACGCTTACGCCGAATGGAAGTCGGTCCTCCCGTTCGACAAGGAAGAGGTGCGACGGCGCTTCGGCGAGGAGCCTCGCGGCCAGGCACAGCTGATCGTCGGCCTGCTGGCGCCGGCCACGCTGCTGGAAATCCTGCGCGACTTCGTGGTCTTCGAGTCGGAGAAGGGGCGGCTGGTGAAGAAGCTGCCTCGCTACCAGCAGTACCGCGCCGTCAAGAAGGCCATGCAGCGCATCCTCAAAGGCCGCAAGCCGGAGGAGCGCGGCGGCGTCGTCTGGCACACGCAGGGCTCCGGCAAGTCGCTGACCATGCTATGGCTGGCGGTGAAGCTGCGCCGCGAGCCGTCGCTGCGCAACCCCACCATCCTCGTGGTCACGGACCGCACGCAGCTGGACGAGCAGATCACGAAGACGTTTGTCCGCTGCGGCTTCCCGGCGCCAGAGCGCGCCGAGAGAAGCCGGCCAGAGCCGAAAGAATTGGCGGAGCGCCGACGCGCACGCAATCCGAAGGAGCGAGACCCGGTCGACCTCCAGAGCCTGCTTCGGTCAGCCAGCGGGCGCACCATCATGACCACAGTCCAGAAGTTCGAGGAGGCGCTCACGACGCCCGAAGGCGAGCTCGACGTTCTGAACGCGGACGAGAACCTGTTCGTCATGGTCGACGAGGCGCACCGCACGCAGTACGGGCTCCTGGGAGCGCGCATGGAGAAGGCCCTGCCAAACGCTACCTTCCTCGGCTTTACCGGCACGCCCATCGACAAGGGCTTTCGCCGCAGCACCATGCGCCGCTTCGGTCCCCTGGTCGACGCCTACACCATCCGGTGTTCGGTCACGGACGGCGCGACGGTCCCCATTTACTACGAGGCGCGCCTGCCGGACCTCGCCATCCAGGGCCCGAACACGCTCGACAAGCTCTTCGACGCCCTCTTCGGCGACGAGCCCGACGACGTGCGCGAGCGTATTCGCCGCCGCTACGCCAACAAGGAGACCGTGGCCGAGGCCGCCAGGCGGATCGAGATGATCGCTCTGGACATCGCCGAGCACTTCAAGAAGCACGTGCGGCCCAACGGTTTCAAAGCGCAGGTGGTCGCCCCCAGCCGCGCGGCAGCCGTCCGCTACGCGGAGCACCTGCGCGACTTCGGCATCTCGGCCTATCCGATCATCACGACATCGCCCGACGACGGCCCCGAGTTCAAATGGGCGCGCGAGCTGCCGCAAGCGCAAATCATCAGCGCCTTCGTCGACCCAGCGGGCGAGCCCGAGGTGCTGGTAGTCGTGGACATGCTCCTCACCGGCTTCGACGCGCCGGTGGAGCAGGTGCTCTACCTCGACCGCGCCCTGAGGGAACACGGTCTGCTGCAGGCGATCGCTCGCGTGAACCGCCGCTTCTCGCACGAACGCGACGGCGTAACCACGGAGAAGACCTACGGGCTCGTCGTCGACTACCACGGCGTCTCGCGGGAGCTGGAGGAGGCACTCGAGGTTTTCGAGAAAAGGGACACGCGGGAGGCCATGCTGGCCCTGCCGGAGGACCCGGCAGCGGTCATCGACGCGGCGGCGGCCAGGGCCGAGTCCCACTTCAAGGGCCTGGATCTCGACGACGCCTGGGCTTGCGTCATGCGTTTTGCGCCCGACGCCTCCACGGAAGGCGATTACAAAGCCGACCTCTTCGAGCTGTTCAGCGCCGACTACCACGCCTTCGCGCGCCTCATGGACCAGTTCCTGCCCGACCCCCGCGCGCTACCCTACGTACCGCGGCTGGCCAGGCTCGCGCAGGTCCGGTCGATGGTCAGGTCCCACTTCCAGCGCGTGGACGCCTCGATTGACTGGACGGACGTCGGCGCAAAGGTCAAGAAGCTCCTCGATGAGCGCATCGACGCCGAGGTCCGGGAGCTGATGAAGCCGGTCTCCATCCTCGACCGCGACTTCGAGGAGAAGATCGCCAGCCTGCCGCACGAGGAAGCCCGCGCGTCGGTCATGGAGCATGCGTTACGAGCGCAGATCAAGGAAAGGCTGGCTGATAACCCGGCGTTCTACGAACGCCTTTCGCAGCAGTTGGAGCGAATCATCCAGGAACTGCGGCAGCGCGTGATCGACGCCGCCGAGGCCTGCCGCAGGATGGCGGAGCTGCGCCGGCAGGTGAGAAGCGAGACCGACATCGCCTCCGAGCACGGCCTTACGGCCGTCTCCTTCGCAATCTACGAACTCCTCGAGAAGGCGCGCAGCGGAGAACAGGCGCTTGGCGATGCGTCTGCCGATGCCGGCCACGCGCGGATCAGCGAGGAGAATGCGCCGTATCGTACGCGGCTGGACGAGGCGCTGAAGCAGACGGCAACGCGGATCGAGGCGGTCCTGGCGCCGTACCGCAGCATCGTCGACTGGCAGACGAACTTCGAAGTGCAGCGGCAGATGCGCAGGGACATTAAACGCGAGCTCCGCGGTCAGAACGCCCTCAGCGAGGACGAGCTCGACGAGCTGGCGCGCGAAGTCGTCGAGGTCGCCAAGCGGAGGCTGATGTGAGCGAGCGCGGCGAGGTCCGGTACGGGAGCAGCACCATCGGCTACACGGTCAACCGTAGCCATCGGCGCAGAAAGACGGTCGAGATAACCCTGGACGGGCAGTCAGGCGTTCTCGTTGCCGCGCCGCAAACACTTCCAGCCGAAGACATTGCTCAACTCGTACGCCGCCGCGCCCCGTGGATTCTGAGGCGCGCCACGTCCGCCATGCTCCAGACCTATTCCCGGCAGTTCATCAGCGGCGAGTCCGTGCTGTACCTCGGTCGCCGCGTACGGATGACGATCGAGGAGGCTCAAGTTTCCAGGCCGATGGTACAGTTCCGGCACTGGAGCTTCCAGGTCCGTGTACCCTCTTTCCCGCGGGGCGAATGCCGCGGAGAAGCGGTGAAGCGTGTGCTCCTGGCCTGGTACAAACGAAAGGCGCTTGAACGGCTGAAGGCGCGCACCCTCCACTGGTCGCGGGCTTTGGGGCGCCGGCCAACGAACGTTCTGGTCCGAGACCAACGCCAGCGCTGGGCCAGCTGTTCGCCGGACGGAACCCTGCGCTTTAATTGGCGGATCATCATGGCTGACCCGTCGCTTATCGACTACGTTGTCGTCCACGAGCTAGCCCATCTTCTAGTGCGCCACCACTCTGCGGATTTCTGGTCACTACTAGCATCAGTCATGCCCGACTTCGCCGAGAGGCGGCGCCGCCTACGAGAGCTTGGACCGCACCTGTCGCTCTAACGACGGATCATAGGGATGGGAGCCAGTCCTGGGGCTGCTCGGATGCCGGTCTAGGGCCGAGCCACCTCCAGCGCGTTCCTTTGTAGCTGCCCAGTGATCCGCTTGGCCATGGGATGTTCCCTGTCAGGACCAGCCAGAAGAGCCCTCCGGATAAGCCCCGGAGCATAGTCGATTCGATTTGCCGCTGAACTTTGTTCGCGTCGCCAGAAGCATCTAGTCGTCGCGTCTCATCAGGTATTCACCCGGCGTGAGGAGTTCCTCTGTTCGCACAGCCATATAACCATATGGTTGACAGTGGCTAATGGCCTCTACGGTCATCGTGGGGCAGTCTAGGGCAATTCTGGCGCATACGGTCTGCTTGCGTCAGCATCCGGCAATCCCGTTGAGACAAATTGCCACTCGGTGGATCCTCGGACGGTCTCGAAGAAGTCGCTGTTCAGCTGCGCCTCGATCGCCCGCAGCAGCCCTGAGCCTTCCGTCTTCCTACGACCCGTATCGGGATCCACGAACGACAGCTCGCCCAGTAATCGTGCCACCGGCAGCTCGAGGACATGCGTCTCAACACGGCCGTCCTCGTAGACACGCGCCTTCCACCTTGGCTCGCCGTCCTGGCGCTGAAACACATCGACGTATCTCATGAGTCGGCCTTCCGGCCGAGGCCGAACTCGACCAATACGGCGCCGCCGGGCACGGTCTGGAAAATGAAGCCGGCGACGCGCTCACGCCAGACCGCGAACGAGCCTTCGGCCTGGCGGCACTCCGGGCAGGTCAGGCTAAGCCGACCGTGCCGCTCCGGCTCGTGGGTGCATACGATGAAGTGGAGGCCGCAGCTCAGGCACTTAGCCTTGACCTGAAAGTAGAAGGCTCCCTGCCCGCTCACGTTTGCCCCACCCCCTCGAAAGACGGCTGCAGGAGCCACAGCTCACTGTCCCCGGCTATGGCCCTGACCCTCTTAAAGGCGATCTCCAGCCCTTCGAGGCTGGCGCGTCGCTCGTACGGGCGGACCAGCGGTCCCTTCCGACCGCGACGGTCGAGCGAGCCCACAACCAGGCAGTCGGTGGCCGCCGGGTCCCCCGCCAGGCTGCCGACCAGGGGTAGGTCGAGGCCCTTCCCGTTCACCTTCAGAAAGGCATCGAAGATGGCCGTCACCCGAGGCGGGCCGAGCGCGAAGGGGAACACCCATCTGTTCCAGGCTGTCTTCGGCATCGCGTCGATGCCGACGATGACCCGTACCTCACCGTCCCAGGTGGTCCCGCCCACTAGACGAACTCCAGGTCGTCGACTGCGCTCTGCAGGTTCTCGATGCGCTTGCGCGTGTAACCCATCGTCGTGTTTAGGTTGCTATGGCCTAGAATCGCAGCGAGGCCGACGAGGTCGTTGGCGGTGTGCTCCAGGTAGCGGTAGGCGAAACAGTGCCGCAGCGTGTGGGGCGAGAGCTTGACCCCTGCTGAGTGTGCGTACTTCTGGACGATCTTGGTGATGCCGCTCCTCCCCAGTGGTCCGCGCTCGCCGCGAAAGAGCTGTCCAGGGCAGTCCTCGCGCTCGGTTAGGTAAGACGCGAGAGTAGCCCTCGCCGCCGCAGGCAGCGGCACCAGCCGCTCTTTGCTCCCCTTAGCCCACTCACTGCGTAGTCGCAGCAGCCCCTTGCGCGGTGAGAAAGCCACGTCCTCTAGGCAGAGACTCGCCACCTCGCCCAGACGCAGGCCGCCGTAAAGGAGCAGGTAGACGACTGCCTTGTCGCGAGCGCAGCCGCGCAGGTCCACCTCTTTGAGGAAGCGTCGCAGCTCCGGTTTGGTGAGACCGCGCGGCGCCAGAGGCTGCCACGGCACCTTCGGGACATCCGCGAATTCACGCGCTGCCCGCTCGGTTAGATCGCCCTGCGTCGCGGCCCAGCCACCGTATTCGGCCAGGAAGATCAGAGCGCGGTTCACAGTGGCGGGCGCCTGCCCCAGTCCCAGGCAGTGCCTACGAAACTCTACCGCCTCGCGCCCGGACATTCGCCTGAGGTCGAAGGCCTCGGCGTTAACCGCTCGGCTCCAACGCGCCAGCTTTAGCCAGTCTGCAGCGTAGGCGGCGAGGGTGTTCGGCCGGCGACCACGCGCCCGCAGTCGCTCGAGAAAGCGCTCGACTCTGGCCTGCTCTGCGGGCGTCGCTAGGTCTGTATCGAGCCTTGCCGTGACGCTCTCTTCAGTTATTTGCCCAGTCTTCACCATCTCGGCCTCAGCCGCTCGAATTCGCAGCCCCGAGCGCCGGGGCTGAAATTGGCGCCATAACGATCCTTATGGACCAAATTGCGCAGGCCGCCGCTGTCGCTGAGAGCCTGCCTGCGCCTCCGCTGGTGACGAAACCAAGCCTCGAATATGCGCGGTTGGACGCGAGAACCTGGTGGTCACGGGCACGCCTTTCAGCAGGATCGGGTTGATCTAAGGCTAGTGCGATGCCGCTGCCCAAGACTCGTCGGCCACCGGTCGCCACGAGTCTCGACCAGGTAGATCGTCGCATGGTCGCCGCGCCCTTTTGCCTTCGATGCGAACGGAGTCGCCGATGACAACGAGGCTTAGGTAAGTCCAAGCTTCGCAATGAGGCTCGGCTGCCCATGCGACCTAACCGCAAGGGTTTGTCAGGTTCTAAGGGTCTCATACGAGTATTATATATCGTTCCCGCCTCACCGTAACGCCGTGGCACACGGCCAGCGCGTGATGCCTCAGAACAAAGTGTTATCGAAAGCGCAGACGGTGCCTCATAATAAGTGTTACCCAGCGTTAGCGACCCTTTTCTGGTCGCGGGCCAGCGTCCAGAGTTTACGCTGGAGCTGCTCGATGCGTTGCCTGAGCAGGGCCGGGTTGATCTTCAGGTAGACGGCCTCGAGGTCTCGAACCGCTTGCTCGGTCAGGCATCCAGAGGCCACGAGCCTCTGGTAGGGCGTCCGGGGCTCGTCGTAGTGCTTAACCACCCTGGCTCCTATGCGCTCCTTCCCGACGAGCTTACGGACGGGCCGGAAGAAATTGGTCTGTAGCCGAATGCATGAGTACAGCTGCTGCAGCAGGCTCAGTGCTTCTTTCGACTCCAGGCGGT
>DATLYJ010000005.1 GCA_035574915.1 Dehalococcoidia bacterium
ATACGGCAATCTGACCAACTACCGCCGTATCCTCGATGTCGAGGGCGCCAACCCCGGTGACGTCGCCGTCTGCGGGCCGGAGGCCAGGGTAGAGCAGCAGCTGCGCGCGTTCGGCTCGGCGGGGGCGACCGACCTCCTGGCTTCCATCTACCCGGTCGGCGAGGACTCGGCTGCTTCCATCGAAAGGACGCGGCAGTTCCTGAAGACGCTCGTAGGCCGGCTGTAGAGGACCGGAAGGAGCCCAGCGATGGACCTGCAGGGAAAGGCGGCGTTGGTCACGGGCGGCGGCTCCGGCATCGGCCGGGCTACGGCGCTCCTCCTGGCGCAGAAGGGCGCCTCCGTACTCGTCGCCGACATCGACGAGACTAGGGGAGGCGACACGGTGAAGATGATCGCCTCCGCGCGCGGGACCGCGGCTTTCGTGCCCATGGACGCGACCCGGGAGGGGGAGATCGAGAAGGCGATCCGGAAGGTCGTGGAACTGTGGGGAAAGCTGGACGTGATGTTCAACAACGCCGGCATCCTCACCGGCGTGCCCGCCTTTCCTGACACGCCCGTGGAGCAGTGGTCGCGGGTGGTGCAGCTGAACTTCTGGGCAGTGATCCGCGGCACCCAGGCCGCTATCGAGTCCATGAAAGCGTCAGGCGGCGGCGTGATCGTGAACACGGCGTCGATGGCAGGTGTCAATCCGTGGCCAATGGACCCCGTGTATTCGGCAACCAAAGGCGGCGTCGTCTTTTTCACGAAGGCCCTTGCCTGGCTCGCGACCAGCGCGAACGTGCGCGTGAACTGCGTCTGCCCGACACTCGTGCAGACGCCGCTGCTCAGTGACGCCTCGGATGCGCGCATCGCCGACCTCCAGCGGCTCACTCGACTCAAAGCGGACGATGTCGCGCGTGCGGTCCTGCGCTTGATCGAGGACGATAGCCTTGCCGGCAAGGCCCTGACGGTGTTGCCGGGCCAGGAGCCAGCATTCGCATAAGGCCTGGTGCAGACAATCAGGGTTACGCGGGCCGTCGGGCCCAACAGGAGGTGGAGAGATGTTCATTGCTACGAACAACTTCAAGGTCGCGAAGGGGCGCGAACAGGACTTCGAGAACTCCTGGCGCAACCGGCGCACCTATCTCGATGACGTGCCGGGCTTCATCAGCTTCGCCCTGCTGAAGGGCGACAACGAAGGCGAGTACGTGAGCATGACCACCTGGGAGAGCCGCCAGGCATTCCTGGACTGGACGAAGAGCGAAGCGTTCGCCCTGGGGCACCGGCAGGGGTCGGTCGCCGGCGTGCTGGAGGGGCCGCCGGTCGTGCGGCTTTACGAGGCGGTCCTGGAGCAGAAGGCGCCGGCGCGCGCCTAGCGTTAATTGCCGCGTGAACGCACCGTCGCCCTGCGACCGGCGGTGCGGCCTGGTCAGGCTGTCGGAGACAGGCGTGCCAGGACCCCCATGTGGTCCGAGGGCCAGACCCCCTCGACTGGACGGTCCCCGATCAGCCGCGCCGCGACGGCGGTGAACTGGGAAGGCCGCACGAGGATGTAGTCGATCGCGGCCTTCGCCTGGCTTTCTTCGTCCACCGGCGGCCCTTCACGGCGCTCGGAGAAGCCCGGCTGGCGGCCGGCGAGGGGCCGGAGCGGCGTGGGGAACGTACTCTCGGGATGGCGGCCGTTCGCCATCTCGAAGGCGGAGCGGAGGTAGGGCCAGAAGACGGCCATCGTCCGGCCCTCCGGTACGGCGTTGAAGTCGCCACAGACGATAGCCGGCGCCTCTGGCTCGCGCTCGAGACGGCCGAGGATGACGGACGCCTCCCGCTGGCGCAGCTTGGAATCGCGCGGGTGCAGGTGGACGTTATAGACGTCGAGCGGCGCGTCCTGGACGTCGAGGCGCACGCGAAAGCAGTTCGGTACGCCGGGACGCAGCTCGACAGGCTCCTGGTCCACCACGCGGAAACGTGACAGCACGCCGAGCGCTTCGGTCCAGCCATCGTCAGGCCGGACGAAGGCGCACTCGGCGGCATGCTGGTAGCCGGCGCGCGCCGCTATGACCTCCGTCAGAGCCCGGCCAGGCGGTACCTCCTGCAGGCAGACGATGTCCGCCCGTACCTGGCCCAGGAGCGCCAGGACGGCACGTAAGCGCTGCTCGAAGTCCTCGTGCTTGTAGACATTGAAGGTCGCGACTGCGACTTCCACGGGCCGATTCTAATTGCTGGCCCTGCGCGGGAGGAGAGCGGGCCCCCGCAACGCTGCGAGGGCCCGCGGGAAGTGTCGGACGCCGGCCTCAGGCGGGCTTGAAGGGCGGCTTCGTATCGTCGATCCAGACGGCCTGGCCGAAGGTCTCCGTGACGGCGTTGCCGCCGGCGTAAGTGCGCAGGAGGCCAAGGTTGGCGACGCAAGGCCAGTAAGTGCCGAAACCGAGGGCGTCGTACGGGTAGGGGCGCTGATAGCTCTTGCCCGTGATGTAACGGATGAAGTCGCCGACGAGATCCTGCTGCTTCTGCAGGTCGAACTCGCCGCGGATCTTCTCGATCATGGAGTTGGCCTGCGGGTCGCCGAGGTGCGCGTTGCGGCCGTCGGGCGCCATGCCGTGGAAGCGGGCGCCGTCCTTGTGCATGGTGGCGAAGAGCTGCGAAGCGACGGTCGGGTAGCCGCGCTCGGCGGCCCAGATGATGCCGTTGTACCCGGGCGGCGTCTTGCCGGGGTTCGCGGACTGGGTGTAGCTGTAGTAGTAGTTTGGCAGCCAGTCGGTCTGGTAGTCCTTGGGCTGCTGCCTGACGCGAATGCCGCCTTCACTGAACATTCCGACCAGTATCTCGGCGACACGATGATAGGTCGTGCCGTACTGGGTCCCCTGGTTGTAGTAAAGGTCGGTCTCGAAGCCGTTCGGGAAGCCGGCCGCTGTTAGCAGCTTCTTGGATTCTGCCGGGTTGAAGCGCAGGTACTTGGCGTTCGGGCCGAACTTCTTGTCATCCAGCGGGTCGACCCAGTAGCCCTCCCAGCCGGCGCCAACCATCGTGTGGTAGCGAATAGGCACCTCCAGCCCGTCGGCGGCGAACTTCGGCCGGTTCGAGATCACGTCCGCCATGAGCTCGACGTCGATCAGCATTGAAGCTGCCTGACGGACGCGCTCGTCCTTGAAGGGCGAGTTGCCCTCGTAGCCGAAGCCTATGAACGAGGGAGTGGTGGCGAAGCTTTCGCCCTGGCGCAGCAACAGCGCTGGTATGTCCTTCTTGGTCTGAATGACGTCATCCTGCGTAGCCTGGGTAAGCCAGATGTTGCCTGCCCGGAACTGGGCGAGGCGGGAAGCGTACTCGCTGACGATCGGGTTTTCGACCTTGTCGTAGTAAGGCCGGCCCTTCACGTAGTAGTCCGGGTTCTTGCGCCAGACGTGGAGGGCCGAGGGGCGGTACTCCTCGAGCAGGAAGGGCCCGTAGCCGCGCACCTCACCCTTGGGGTCGAAGCCGCCGTCTGACTCGCGCGGCATTACGAAGAACAGGATCGCCGTGGTGAAAAGCTGGACGATGGACGCGTCCGGCTGCTTCATCTTGAAGACCACCGTGCGCTTGTCAGGCGCGGAGACGGACTCCACCGGCGCCTGGGGATTGGCCTCCGAATAGGCCATGTCCGGGCGGAAGGGGCTGACCTGGGCGAACTTCTTCCAGCTAAAGACGACATCATCGGCGTCGATTTCGCGGCCGCTCGTGGGCGCACGGTTTTCCCACTTGAGGCCTTGCCGCAGCTTGAAGGTCAGTTGCAGCTTGTCGCCGCTCAGCTCGAAGGACTCCGCCAGGTCTCCCTCGGACGCGCCGGTCGCCCGGTTCGGGTACTTCGCGGCCACGAACTTCAGCATGCGGGGGTAGGTGTAGTAGGCAACAGAGCTTTGAGTGTTGAAGGACGAGCTGGAGAGGGGGTCGAAGCTGACTACGTCCGTGTTGATGACGTTCTTGAAGACGCCGCCCGGCTTTGCCCGGGCCGACGAGTCTTCCGGGGTCGACAGAAGGCCGCTACGGTCGACTGGCTGGGCGGGACGTTCCTCGCCGCCGCCGCAGCCGACGGCGCCAAGGGCCGCTACCCCGACCCCGGCGGCCATGCCTCCGGCGAGGACGCGACGCCGCGAGGCGCGCGATAGGGTGAACCGCTCCCAGTAACCCTTTTCTGCCATCTTTCGCTCCTTCGTTCCGTTCTGTCCCGCTCGCGCGGCCGCACTCAATTTACGCATTGACTGCGTGGATAGATGGCTCCAGTATCGCTCGCGACTCCAGCCTGTCAATCCTCGCCTGCGCAGCCTGCAGGCGCTCTCAGAATCAGGGAGCCGGCTGATGCCGGCTCCCCTGAAGAAGATTTCTCCCTTCTCGGTCAGGAGGGACGGTTAAGCGGCGGCTTGCTGGTATCGATCCACCAGTACGGGACGTAGAACTCGTTGGTCGGGCTGCCGCCAACCTGGGTGCGGTAGAGGCCGTAGTTCCCTATGACGGGCCAGTAGGCCTGGATGGTGAGCGAAGTCGGGACCGGCGGGATGGAGTAGACCTGCCCGGCGGCGTAACGCAGGATGTCGTGCACCATGGCGATCTGCTTTTTGGTGTCGAACTCGCGCCGGGCCGCCTCGATCATCTGGTTGAGCTTGGGGTCGCCCTGCTTGGCGTTGCCGCCATCCGGGCGCACGCCGCGGTAGCGGCCGCCACTGGGATGGTAGTTGCCGAAGAGCTGGGCAATCGCCGTCGGGTAGGCGAGCTCCAGCCGGTACATGAAGCCGTTGTAACCGTTCGAGCGGTCACCGGTGTAGCTGTAGTAGACCTCCGGAATGTACTCGGTCTGGTACTCCTTCGGCGTCGACTGGGCCTCGATGCCGATCTCCTTGACCATGCCGACGATGATTTCGACCGTGCGTTCGTAAGCGGCGCCGTACTGCCTGGGTGTCCAGAAGAGGGGCGCCTTGAAGCCGTTGGGGAAGCCGGCCGCGGCCATGAGCTTCTTACCCTCGGCAATGTCGAACTTCGACCACCACTTCGCGTTCGGGCCGAACTCCTTCTCGTCCTGGGGGTCGAGCCAGTACTCGCCCCAGCCGGCGCCGAGGAGGGTTTGATAACGCGTGGCGAGGTCGTAGCCCTCGCGGCGGAATTGGTCGCGGTTGGATATCACATCGGCCATCGTCTCGCGGTCGATGGCGAGAGCCACTGCCTGCCGGACGCGCAGGTCCTTGAAGGGCGAGTCGCCCTCGTAGCCCCAGGAGATGTGCCCGGGCGTCGCGGTGTACTCCGAGTCGCGTTGGACGGCGAGCTGGGGCACTTCCTTAATCACCGAGAGGACGTCTTCGGCGGTGGCGACGGGCGTCCAGATGTTGCCCGCCTTGAACTGGGCCAAGCGCTGGGCGTACTCGGTGATGTGGGGCTGCTCAATCTCGTCGAAGAAGGGTCGGCCTTTGACGTAGTAGTCCGGTATCTTCTTCCAGTGGAACAGGGCGGAGGGCGTGTACTTCTCCAGCATGAAGGGCCCGTAGCCGCGCACCTCGTTACGAGGGTCGAACTTGTCCTCTGCCTCGCGCGGCATGACGAAGAAAATGCGGGCGCTGGCGAGTAGCTGGAGGGTCGAGGCGTCCGGTTCGTGGAGCTTGACGATCACGGTGCGCTTGTCCGGGGCGACCATGTCCGTGACTGGCGCACCGGGGGCCGCTGGGTCGTACTTCAGGTCGCTGCGGCGCACGCCTACCTGGGAGAACTTCTTCCAGTTCCAGACGACATCTTCGGCGTCGATCTCGCGGCCGTTGGTGGGCGAACGGGCGTCCCACTTGAGGCCGGGCCTGATCTTCAAGGTGACCTGGAGCTTGTCGCCTGAGACCTCGAAGGACTCGGCCAGGTCTCCCTCAACGCTGCCGTCGGTGAACTCCGGGTACTTCGCCGGCTTGAACTTCAGAAGACGCGGATAAGTGTAGACAGAGACAGCAGTGAGGGTTGTGAATCCCTGCGAGGTATGAGGGTCGAGAGAGGCGGGGTTGGCGGAGCCGTAGACGCCCTTGAAGACACCGCCGGGTTTGGCGCGAGAGGTGGTGTCTACCGGCTCCTGGACCTTGCCCTGGGTCTTCGGCGAAGGCTCCCCGCCGCTTTCGCCGCCGCCACAACCGGCCAGGGCGATGGTGGCCGCGCCCAGACCGGCCGTGGCGCTGCCGGCGATGGCCCGGCGCCTGGTGATGCGGACGGCACGAAATCTCTCCCAGTAGCTTTGCATCGTTCCGCGCTCCTTTGCAAGACGTTATCTATGAGGCGATAGGACGCCTCATAAGATGCAACAGAATTCAACTGTGCGGAGCGCGCTGTCAATACCCCGACCGGCAAAAAGAAGAGGGGCCGGTGGCTACCGGCCCCTCCTGCGGGCGTCCCGGCGAAAGGTCAAGCCGGCCGGTTGAGCGGCGGCTTGGTGGTGTCGATCCACCAGTAGGGCACGTAGGACTCGTTCGTAGGGCTGCCGCCGGTCTGGGTGCGGTAGAGGCCGTAGTTCGCGATCACCGGCCAGTAGGCGACGATGCCGAGGTTCGCCGGTCGCGGCGGGATGGAGTAGACCTGGCCGGCGGCGTAGCGCAGGATGTCGTGCACCATAGCGATCTGCTTCTTGGTGTCGAATTCCTTCCGCGCGGCCTCGATCATCTGGTTGAGTTTGGGATCGCCCTGCTTGGCGTTGCCGCCGTCCGGGCGCACGCCGCGGTAGCGGCCGCCGCTGGGGTGGTAGTTCCCGAAGAGCTGTGCCACGGCCGTAGGGTAGGCAAGCTCGGCGCGGTAGATCATGCCGTTGAAGCCGCGCGTGCTGTCCCCGGTGTAGCTGTAGTAGATTTCCGGGATGTACTCGGTCTGGTACTCCTTCGGTGAGGACTGCGCCTCGATGCCGACTTCCTTGAACATGCCGATGAGGATGTCGACCTCGCGCTCGTAGGCGGCGCCGTACTGGCGCGGCGTCCAGTAGAGGTTTGTCTTAAACCCATTCGGGAAGCCCGCCGCGGACAGGAGTTTCTTCGCCTCGGATGGGTTGTACTCGCTCCACCACTTCCCGTTCGGGCCGAACTCCTTGGAGTCCTGGGGGTCGAGCCAGTAGTCGCCCCAGCCGGCGCCGAGCAGCGTCTGATACTTCGTGACGGGCTCGAAGCCCTCGGCCTTGAACTTTGGCCTGTCGTAGGTGACGTCCGCGATCGCCTCGCGGTCGATGGCGAGCGCGACGGCCTGGCGCACGCGCAGGTCCTTGAACGGTGAGTCGCCCTCGTAACCCCAGGAGACGTGAGTCGGCGTCGGGTTGAGGTCCGCTTCCTGCTGGACTGCGAGCTGGGGCACTTCCTTGATCACCGAGAGCACGTCCTGGGCGGTCGAGACCGGCGTCCAGATGTTGCCGGCCTTGAACTGCGCCAGGCGCTGCGCGTACTCGGTTACGTGAGGCTGCTCGATCTCGTCGAAGAACGGCCGCCCCTTGCGGTAGTAGTCCGGGATCTTCTTCCAGTGGAAGAGGGCGGAAGGAGTGTACTTCTCCAGCGTGAACGGCCCGTAGCCGCGGACCTCGTTGCGGGAGTCGAACTTGTCCTCCGCCTCGCGCGGCACGACGAAGAAGATGCGGGCGCTGGCCAGCAGCTGAAGGGCGGAGGAGTCGGGCTCCTTCAGCTTCACGATGACCGTGCGCTTGTCGGGGGCGATCATGTCGGTCACCGGGGCGCCCGGCGCGGCCGGGTCGTACATCAGGTCGGAGCGGCGGACGCCGACCTGGGAGAACTTCTTCCAGTTCCAGACGACATCTTCGGCGTCGATCTCGCGGCCGTTTGTGGGGGAGCGGGCGTCCCACTTCATGCCCGGACGGATCTTCAGGGTCACCTGGAGCTTGTCGCCCGAGACCTCGAAGGACTCGGCGAGGTCTCCTTCGACGCTCCCGTCGGTGAAGTCGGGATACTTCGCCGGCTTGAAGGTGAGCAAGCGAGGGTACACATATACGGCGACTGCCGTGAGGGTGGTGAACCCCTGCGAGGTATGTGGGTCGAGAGAGGCCGGGTTGGCTGAGATGTAGACGCTCTTGAGGACGCCGCCAGGCTTCGCCTGTGACGTCGTATCGACCGGGATTTGCACCTTGCCCTGTGTCTGGCCCCGGCCGCCACCGCTGTCATCGCCTCCGCCTCCGCAACCGGCCACCGCCAGCGCGATTCCCCCGGCGCCGAGGGCCGCCGCTCCTGCCAGCACCCTTCGCCGGGCTGTGCGGGCGGCAGCGAAACGCTCCCAATAACCTTGCATATACCTTTGTGCTCCTTTTAGGGCCGGTTGTTGTCGCGTGCCGGCCATTATTGCTGCGGATAGTCGCCTCCACACGCAGGCGTGTCAAGAGCCTCGAAATCTGGACGAGGGCCTGCGAAAGCAGGCCCTCGTGTCAGAAGCCGTCGCCGGCGGGAGACTTCAGGAGGCCTTCACGGGCGGCTGGGTCTGGTCCAGCCACCAGTGGATCGTAGACTCGACGGCCGCATTACCGCCGGGGTAGGTCACATAGGCCCCGATGTTCCGGATCACCGGCCAGTAGACGCCGAAGTTCTTCGCGCCCACCGGCCGCGGCACCTGGTAGGCCTTGCCCGTCATGTAGCGGATGAAGTCCTTCACCAGGGCCTGCTGCTTCTCGATGTCGAACTCGCGCTGGATCTGCTCGATCATCGCGTTGACCTTCGGGTCCCCGAGGTGGGCGTTGTTGCCGGTGTCGGTCAGGCCCTGGAAGAGCGAGCCGTCCTTGTGGAAGGTGCCGAACAGCTGTGACGCGACCGTCGGGTAACTCTTGTGGGCAGCGTAGACCAGGCCGTTGAACCCCTTGACCCTGCCGGACTCGTACGCGGCTCGGACGTAACCGAGGTAGTAGTTGTCGTAGTAGGTCTGGTAAGGGATGGGGTTCTCGCGCGAGCGTATGCCGCCGTCGCGGAGGTTGCCCGCGAACACGTCCTTGATGAGGTGATAGGTGGCGCCGTAGTTGTTGTCCGCGTTGTAGATGAGGTCGACGTCGACGCCGTTGGCGTAGCCCGCGGCGCTCATCAGCTTCTTCGCCTCGGCGATGTCGAGCTTCAGGTACTTGTGGTTCGGGCCGAACTCCTTCTCGTTGTAGGGGTCGATCCAGTAGCCGGCCCAGCCGGCGCCGACGATGGTGTGGTAGGCGATCGGGATGTCGAGGCCCTCCCGGGCGAGGCCGTCCTTGTTGTGGACGACGTTCGCGAACGCCTCCCGGTCGATCAGCAACGATACGGCCTGGCGCATGCGCTCGTCCTTGAAGACGGAGTTGCCTTCGTAGCCGAAGCGGATGTGCGAGGAGACGCCTGTCGGGAAGCTGTCGTCCTGGTAGACGAGGCCCTGGGGGACGTCCTTGATCGTCTGAGGGATGTCGGTCTGGAGTAGTCCGTGCACGTCCGTCCAGATGTTGCCGGCTTTGAACTGCGCCAGGCGCGCCGCGTATTCAGGGAGGATCGGCTCTTCGCGCGCGTCGTAGAAGGGGCGGTTCTTGACGTAATAGTCCGGGTTCTTCTTCCAGCGGAAGTACGCGGACGGACGGTACTCGTCGAGGATCCAGGGCCCGTGGCCGCGGACCTCCGCCCTGGGGTCGAAACCGCCATCGGACTCGCGCGGCATGACGAAGAAGTGGGCGGCGGACGTCAGGAGCTGGAGCAGCGAAGAGTCCGGCTGCTTGAGCTTGAAGATGATCGTGTTGCGGTCCGGCGACGAGATGGACTCGATGGGCGCGCCGGCGCTCTTCTCCGCGTCGTAGGCCAGGTCCTGCGCGGCGGCGTTGCGGGAGGTGAACTTCCGCCAGCTGAAGAGGACGTCCTCCGCGTCGATGAGGCGGCCGTTTGTGGGGGCGCGAGCGTCCCATTTGAGGTCGCGCTTCAGCTTCAGGGTGAGCTGGAGCTTGTCGCCGCTGATCTCGAAAGAGTCCGCGAGGTCACCCTCGGACTCGCCCGATGGCTGCTCCGGATACTTTGCCGCCTTGAATTTGAGCAGACGCGGATAAGCGAGGGTCGCCACGGACAGGGTCTGTGCGTTGTTCGTCGAGAGTACGTCGAAGCCCGTGGGCACGTCGGCCGTACGGACGGTCTTCAGGGTGCCGCCGGTCTTTGCCTTGGCGGTCTCGTCCTGCGGCCGCTGAATGAGGCCGCTCTGCTCGCCCAGCTTCGCGCCTCCGTCCCCTCCTCCGCCGCAGCCCACCATCGATAGGGCAGCGACGCCTGTTCCGGCCGCCGCTGCTGTGGCGATGGCCCTCCGCCTCGAAAGTCGAGAGGAGGTGATCCGCTCCCAGTAACCTGCCATCTGTTGCTCCTTTGAAGTGCAGGTGGACTTTGAAGATTCCCAAAGGTGTACTTTCCTGGCCTTACCTGTCAAGCGCTCAGGCTCAGAGTGGGCGCCGGCGGGGTCGGCACGGTCTATAATTCCGCGCTGTAAAGTCTGCGAGTCGGGGGCTGCCGGTGAGTGAACGGGGCGAGACCGCTTCTTCGAGAGAGCGCCGGCGCCAGGTCCTGCGCGCCGTATCGGAACTCATTGCCCGCCACGGCATCGATGGGATGTCGATGCGGCAGGTGGCGGAAGCGGCGGGCATGAGCACCGGGACGATCAACTACCATTTCAAGAACAAGCGCGGCCTGATCATGGCGGCGATGGACCACGTGTACTCGGTGCCGCAGGACTGGTCGCCATACGCGGACCTGCCGCCGCTGGAGCAGTTGCGAGTGCGCGCCGGGATCTTCATCCTCCGTTCGGAAGCCCGGCAGCGCTGGGGCCGGTTCTGGCTCGAGTACGCCGCCCAGGCCGGGCGCGACACTGAACTGCTGGAGAGCCACAAGGCGCGCCACCAGCGACGGCGGGAGGTCTTCGCCCAGACGATCGCCCTGGGACAGAAGGCGGGAGAGGTCCGGCGGGACATCGACCCCTTCGGCGCGGCGGAGGCCCTGCTGGCGCTGATCGACGGGGTCACCACGCAGCAGATCGCCTTCGGGCTCTCTCCCGAGCGCGCCGAGGAGATCCTCTCCGGCTTCATCCGCCATCTCGGCGCGCACTCCGCGTACCCGTTCGACTAACTAACGCGACTCCCGTTGACATCGCCCGAAGCCGGTGCTACGTTTCCGCCAACCCAGAATCGCACGTGCGTGCGAGCCAATGATTGACGCGACGAAGCTTCTCCAGCCCCCTCCCGCCTCCAGGAGGCCGCCCGCATGGCAGGCCCTCCCGAAGCTGGACACCAGCTAATCTCCGGTCCCCGCAGCCTGCACCACTCGTAGACCACAGGTGAAGGGAGCAGCCCCATGTCCTCATCGAATTACTGGGTTCGGATCCGGGACCAGAGGATACCCCGCCGTAGTGCTCTCGCCGGGGCGTCGACCGTAGGGCTTGGCGCCGCTGCCCTGGCGTTGGCCGGCTGCGGCGGCGGCGGAGAGGGGGGCGCGGGGTCCAAAGCGTCCGATTCGAGGCTCGGCAAGCCTGAGGACACCACTCGCCAGGCCGTACAGGGCGGCACCTTCCAGGACTACATCACGACCGAGGTCCAGACGTTCGACCTGGCGCGCACCAGCAACTTCACTGCCTTCAACACGGTTGGGTGGCGCATATACGGCCGACTGCTGCGCTACAACTCCGGTCCGTTAGGGGAGGCGATTACCTCGAAGATCGAGGGGGACCTCGCGGAGTCCTTCGAGGTCACGCAGGACGGCCTCACCTGGACCTTCAAGTTGCGGCCCAACGTGAAAATGCAGCCAGTGGCGCCGCTGAACGGCCGTCCGCTGGACATCGAGGACGTGAGGCTGAGCTGGGAGCGCTTCATCGAGGGCAGCCCCCGCCGCGTCCGGTTCGACATGGTGGACAGCGTCTCCTTCCCGGACGCCCGCACCATGGTCTTCAAGAACAAGTTCCCTTATGCGCCTTTCGGGCCCCTGATCGCGGACACAAGCTCTTTCTGGATCATGCCCAAGGAAGTGGCGAAGGGCGAGGTGGACTACCGCCCCGTTGGCGCCGGCACCGGGCCTTTCATCCTCGAGAACTACCAGCGCGGCGCCTTCCTGCGTTGGAAGCGAAACCCGAACTACTTCGACGCCCCGCGGCCGTACGTCGAGACGGTGGAGATGCCGATCATCACGGAATACGCCCAGCGGGCAGCGCAGTTCC
Source organism: Dehalococcoidia bacterium (assembly GCA_035574915.1). Classification (NCBI taxonomy): domain Bacteria; kingdom Bacillati; phylum Chloroflexota; class Dehalococcoidia; species Dehalococcoidia bacterium. The sequence continues at coordinate 12,127 of DATLYJ010000005.1, forward strand.
GCGCGAAGAACATCGACGTCTTTACGCCGCTGGAGCCGGACGTCCTGAGCATGTTCAACGACCTGCCAGACGCCACCGCCTGGCAGGGCGACTTCACGCTTTCGCAGAACTACGTGCTGTTCCCGCGCAACAGCGCCCCCTTCGGTGGCCAGCACGGCCAGCCAGGCGGCGACGTGCGCCTGCGGCGCGCCCTCTCCATGGCCTTCGACCGCGACACCTTCATCGACGTCTTCCGAAACGTTACGCCCATCCGCAACGCCGGGTTCAGCGTCGACGTGAAGTGGGACAACCTGCTGTCGCCCGGGTGGACTTTCTACCTCGACCCGCAGGACTCGAAAGAGATGGGATACCCGGAGAAGGCGCCAGGCAAGTGGTACAAATACGACGTCGCCGAAGCCAAGAAGCTGCTCGCCGCGGCTGGCTTCCCCAACGGCATCGACTCCGAGATCCACTACTCGACCATCTGGACGGGCGACTTCACGCGCCGGATGGAGGTCACGCGCGACATGTGGAGGGAGGCCGGCTTCCGGTTCGACAAGCTCGTGGGGCACGAGTTTCAGACGGACTACCTGCCCAACGTGATCACGAAGGGCGACTTCAATGGCGTGCGCCTCGGCCCGTTTACGGAGTACACGGAGGAGGATCAGTACTGGGTGTCCGCCTTCAGGCCGGGCACGGACCGCAACCCCGCGGGCTGGGACGACCCCAAAGTCCTGGACCTGATCGACAAGCAGCGGCGCGAGTTCGACGTCGAGAAACGCAAGCGCCTCAACTGGGACCTGCAGGTCTACCTCTCGGACAACATGTACAACATCCCCTGGGGCGGCCAGGCGACGAGCGGCTTCACGTTTACGCAGCCCTGGGTGAAAAACTACCGGGTGTACCGCCAGGTCCCGAACTCGGCGACCTACCTGTGGCTGGACCATACGAAGAGGTCGTAGCAGCTTCCGCTGGTTCCCTGAAGACAGACAACGGAGGCCGGCATGGCGCCGGCCTCCGTTGCTGCAACGGCGCAGGCGCTAGCCGGACTCCTGTCCCCAGAGCAGGTACGCGGTCGACAGGAGCAACGAGAGGGTGAGCACGACGGCCGAGGCGACGCACCAGGCGCAGATCGCGTGCAGTATCTCGAGCTCGACGTACGTAAGGTAGCCGGCATAGCCCGCGCCGGCGAGCGCCATGCCCCAGTAGGCTACCGGCCAGATGTCGCTCGCGGGGCGCGCCGCCCAGGCGAGCGCTGTCGTCAGAAGGCCGGTGTACGCGAGCAGGCCGAGCACGGATACGGGGATGCCGGCCACGGCGGCATACTCGCTGGAGTTGACGTAATCACATTGGCCGCCGAGGCCGCCGCACTCGATCGGCTTCTCGGCGTAGTGGGTCATCGTAAGGTAGCCCGAGATGCCGAGGCCGACCACGGCGAGGACGGCGAGGATGACGGGCACGAGGCGCGCCAGCGGCTGCGCCTCGGCCGGCGCTTGCTCCCGGACTCCAACCCGCATGGCCTCAGAGCGGGGACCTGCCGTCATTGGCCCGCCAGCGCCTTATCGATGGCGGTCTTGAAGACGGAGTAGGGCTGGGCGCCGGAGATCTTTGTGCCGTTGACGAAGAACACCGGCGTGCTGTCGATGCCAAGCTGCCTGCCGGCGCGCGTCTCCGCCTCAATCGCGGACCTGTACTTGCCACTCTCGAGACAAGAGTCGAACATCGCCCGGTCTAGGCCCACGCGGTCGGCCATCTGCTTCAGGCGGTTAGTGCTGAAAGCGCCGCGGTTTTCGCCCTGCTGGTTGGCGAAGAGGATATCGTGGTACTCCCAGAACTTGCCCTGGTCGTTGGCGCACTCCGATGCTTCCGCCGCGACGATTGACTCATTCCCCAGGAAGGCAAAGTGGCGGTACTCCACCTTTACCTGGCCGGCCTTCACGTAGTTCTCGATCACCTGCGCCAGGGCCGTGTCATTCGCCTGCCGACAGAAGGGACACTGGAAGTCCTCCCAGGCGACGACGGTCACGGGCGCCGTCGGCGACCCCAGCGTGCGGCCGTCCCGGTTGATTTCCGCCGGGATGGTGGAACTGCCGCCGCCGCTGCGGCTCACGGCGCCGATGATGACCAGCGCGACGACCGCGGCGAACGCGAGCCCTCCAGCCAGTACCATCAGCCTGCGCCGGCGCTGCCTCGCCTGTCGTGCGGCGCGGGCCTGCTCTTTCGCCCGCCGCGTCGGCGACTTGGCCCTCACTGCTCTGGCCATTGACATCACTCCCACCCAGCTTAGTGGCCGGCTGTTGTCCGCGTGTTAAGGCGCCGTTAGGCGTCGGTGAACGCGCGGACAGCATCCGCCACCATCCAGCGTAGGGAGGCGGGCGCCGGGCGGCGAGGGCCAGGCGGTATACGAGAGATCGGTGCAAACGGCACTGGCGGCACCCGCGCCTGAACTGGCAGCGCTGTTCCGTGGCCTAAGCTGGCTCTGTCTCCAGATCTACCCACTTGCGGAAGTTGCCTTCGCGCGTCATGCGGCCGACGCCCGGGAAGGGAGCGTGGACGCTGATGATCACCTGCCCCTGCTCGATGGCCCGCTCGACGATGGCCTTCTTGGTCTCCATCGAGACCAGCGGCAGTATGTCGAAGGACGATACCCAGGCCGTACGCTCGAGCTGGACGACCGCCTGGGCCATGTCGCCGATGTAGACGGCCGTCTCGCCTCGCGATGACAGGACCACCGAGGCGTGGCCCTCCGAGTGCCCGGGCGTCGGCACGATGGTGATTTCGTCCGTCACCCTGTGTTCGCCATCGATCAGGTGGAGGTGGTCGCTGTCCCTGAGCGGCGCCAGGTTCTCGGCGAGGTACGTGGCCCGCGTGCGCTCGTTCGGGTTGAGTGCCGCCTCCCACTCGGCGCGGGTGATCAGGTACTCGGCGTTGGGGAAGGTAAGGCTGAGGTTGCCGTCGAGATAGCGCGTGTTCCACCCGCAATGGTCGAAGTGGAGGTGGGTGTTTATGACGATGTCGACTTCCTCGGGGCGGATCCCGAGCTTCGCCAGGTCGGCGAGCAGGTTGCCTTGGTCCGCGGGCGTGGCGTTATCGCGGCCGGTGCGGGGTTTGTCGCCGACACCCGTCTCGATGAGCACCAGCTTGCCCTGGGACCGCAGCACCACGCTATTCAGGGCCAGCGACATGCGGTGGCGCTCGTCCAGCTGTCCGGCGTAGCCCTCCCACATGATGCGCGGGACGATGCCGAAGACGGCCCCGGCGTCCTGGAAGAAGGTGCCGTCCGAGATTATCGCGAGGTCCAGCGCGCCGAGTCGGTACTTCGCCGGCATGGCGTCGCATAGCCTAGCGGCTCCGGCGCTGCGGTCAAAGGGTCACTGTGCGCGCGCGAGGTCCTACGTCGGGCTGCCCTGGAGGCCCTGCTCGCTACGCAGCCAGTAGATCTCGTTCCGGTGGCCGAACAGGTGAGTCATTACGTGGTTGCCGATGATCTGGCCCAGCGGCTCCTCCGCCCTGCGCCAGGGGTGCATTTTGTCGAGGTCCGCCTCCGTGAGGCCCGCCAGGTAGGCGTCGACATCCGCCCACACCGCGCCCGCGTAGTCCAGGAACAGAGGCAGGTCCCGGATCTCGATCTCGCGCGCCTGCTCCAGCGTGTGGCCCGTGCCCTGGCCGCGCTCCGGCAGGCCAAGCTTCGCGGCCCAGCCACCCTCGGCCCATAGCTCCGGCTTCCTCTGCACCATGAGCCTCAGGATCACGTCCTCGCTCCGCACCATGTGCCACAGCACCCAGGCGATGCTGTAGTGCCCCTCCGGCCTGAAGTTCAGCTGCTCCGGCGTGAGTTCTCTCACGGCGTCCACCGTCGTGTTGTGCAGGCGCTGGAAGCTGCTGCGGAAGAAGTCGATCGTGTTCATGTGGGAGTCCGCGCTAATCCGCGGCCACTGTCCGGAACTTGGGCACCGCCACCTCCTCCGACAGATCCTCGAAGACGGCCTCGACGCGCGCGCCGACGCGGATGTCGCTGTTCGCAACCCCGACGAGGTTGGAGATGATGCGCGGCCCTTCGTCCAGCTCCACCAGCGCGACGTTATAGGGCACCTCGTCCTTGAAGGAGGGGTGCAGCACCTGGTGCATGACCACGAAGCTGTAGACTACCCCCCGGCCTGAAGCCTCTGCCCACTCCAGCGCCTCACTGGTGCAGGCGTCGCAGGCCTCGCGCTGGGGCGCCAGGTTGCGGCCGCAGTTGCTGCAGCGCTTGATCAGGAGCCGGCCCTCCTTCGCCGCGCGGAAGAACTCCGCGCTGCGTTCGTCAGGGGTCGGGATCGGGCGGTTAGTGGTAGTGGTCATGTCGTCTCCTCAGTACGGAGGGAGTGCAGCGTACAGAGTGCAGTAGTGCAGAGATCGAGCTGGCTATGCGGTGGACCCTGCACCATGCACTCTGCACCCTGCACTCTCCTGCTCAGGCCGGCCTCGGGCTAAGGATGATCGACGCGTGGTAGTCGAGTATCCCGCCGTTGCCGGTGACCAGAACAAGGTCGTTCTTCGCCACCTGGCGCTGGCCGCCCCCTCCTCGCGCCTGGATGACGCCTTCGGACATGGGTGTCATGCCCCACATGTAGAAGGCGCTAAGTTCGCCGCCGCCGGTGTTCGTTGGCAGGCTGCCGCCGGGGCCGAGCTTGCCGTCCTCAACGAAGGCGCCGCCTTCTCCCTTGGCGCAGAAGCCGTAGTCTTCGAGCGTCACGAGCACGGTGTAGGTGTAGCAGTCGTAAAGTTCGCAGATGTCTATGTCCTTCGCCGTGATGCCCAGTTGTCCGTACAGGGTCTCGCGCGCGATCACCGCTCCCGTCGACACTTCGTGCGGGTCGCCGGCGCTGCGGGAGTCGCCCGGGTGGCCCTGGGCCATCGCCAGCACGTACGCGGGCGAAGCCTTCGCGTCCGCCGCTCGCTCGACGGAGGTCACGATGACGGCGACGGCGCCGTTCGACACGAGGCAGCAGTCGAGCAGGTGCAGCGGCTCGACGATGAAGCGCGAGGCCTGGTGGTCCTCGATCGTGATCGGCGTGCGCATCTGCGCGCGGTCATTCATGACCGCCCAGTCGCGCTCCGCGACCGCTATCGCCCCGAACTGCTCGCTCGTCGTGCCGAACTCGGCCATGTGCCGCCGCGCCGCCATGGCGTATCCGATGTTTACACCGAAGTAACCATAGTGGGCGTTGAGGCCCGCCCAGCCCGGCGGCCCTGCCGGCCTTCCGTTCCCGCTGGCCGCGGCCGCCCGTGCGGCGCCACCGTAGGCAGCGCCCGAAGAAGCGCCCGGGGCCGCCAGCGGCGTGTCCGCGAACACGCAGGCCACGTAGTTCGCCATGCCGTTCTGCACCGCCATCGAGGCGTACTGCACCATCTGGCAGGCCGTAGACCCGGCCGCGTTCATGTGGTTCAGGAGCCGCAGCCCCTTGAAGCCGCCCGCGTTCTGTAGGCCCAGCCCGATGCTGTTGCTGATCCCGGCGTTGATCAGGAGGCCGTCCAGGTCGTCCTTCTTGAGCCCTGCGTCCTCGAGGGCGAGGTTGATCGCCTCGATCGCGAGGCTTGTCCCCGAGCGCCCGAAGACCTTCCCCATCTCTGTAATCCCGAGACCTACAATCGCGGCCTTTGCCTGCGCCATGCGGATGCTCCTGCGGCTGGAGTTGCGGGCTTACGGATTCTACAGCGGCGCGGGTGCTTCGAAAATCGCCGCGATGAGCTTATAGCAGTCACCGTTGAAGGGCTCGCCCAGCGAGACCGTGACCAGCAGCCGCCTTTCGTCCAGCCCCAATTCCCGGGGCCGGTACTCTCCCTCCCGCCTGCCCGCGATCTCGAGCTCCCAGACGGGGTCGGTGACCGAGAGGTAGTACCCGGAGCCGCCGTGGCGGAAACGGAGCCTGGCCTGAGGGTTGCCGGAGTAGCTCCGTGTGGACACGAAGACGGCTTCTCGCGGACGTACCAGGGCCAGGGATGCCTCCAGGGGACTCGCCGCCGCCGCGCTGTACGGGATGCGGTCGCCCGTGGTGCCGAGGATCAGTGGACGGGCGTCGATAGCCGCCGCCAAAAGGCCTGCGACCGTTTCGGCCCGGCGCGCGACACGCTGCCATGGCCGGGCGGAGACCACGTGGTTTTCCGGCTGGTGGGGCTCGGGCCTCGCCCGGTGAAGCCAGATACGGAGCACGTCCAGCACTCGCGGCTCGGAGCCATCGGGAAGGCGGTAGTGCCTGGGGAACAGGGTGCCGTCGTCCTGGGGCGACACCGGCCGCAGCCAGCGCCCGCTCTCGAGGTCGAGCCCGGCGACGCACCGGCCGCCGTGCTTCTTGGAGAAAGCCAGGCACAGCAGGTCGACGCTGTCCGCCCGGGGCCGCCTCGTCCGCCCGCTTCGGTGCCCGGACTACCTCCGAAAAGCCGCCGGAGGAATGACACTGCTAGAGGTGCTCGATGCTCACGTCACGCCATTGGGCCTGAAGGTACTCCGCCGCCAGCCGCCTGTGACACCTGTCTGCCTTGGGCTCACTGCAGAGCAGCGCGATCCTACGGGCGAAGTCCGACGGACGCAACTCCTTCGCGACCGCGCGTTCTACGAGAAGGTCCTGGTAGCGCCGGGCGTAGGTTTCCCACTCGATCTCCTTCGAGCGATAAGCCTTGAGCAGGTCCTCCGCCGGCGCCAGCAGCAGTTCATGCCGGTAGCCGATGCCGGCGATGGAGGCCAGCAGATAGGGGAGGTCGGACTTCTTGGTGAAGCCGGTCAGCTGGGAGACGTTGTTCAGCCGGACGTCGACGAGTTGCTCGACCCGGGCGCGCTTCAGTGACTCGAAGAACTGCTCGGCCGTCTTGCCGGCAAAACCGATCGTGAAGATCTCCACAGGCTCTCCTCGCCGTCGTCGAAGAAGCCGCGCTGCGCCAGACTGGAGACCTTCTGTGCGCCCGCGATCTCCGCTTCGTCCTGGACGCGGCCGTCGCCGCGGATATGGTGGATGGCATACCCGTCGCCGGCAAGGACGCGGCCGATCAGCAGCCTGCGGTGGCAGTCAGTCGGGTCCTCTTCCGAGCACATGATCGCGACGCGCTCGTGCTGCTCCACGAGCAGCTTCAAGCGCGACAAGCCCAGCGCGAAGAACTCGCTCTGTGCCACCTTGTAGTACAGGACGTGCCCGTGGACGTCGTAGTATTCGTGCCCCCCGGGCCGGCCACCGAGCGTGTCGCCGGCGAAGACGTAGGCGATGCCGGCATGCTCGAGCCGCTGGGCCAGGGCAGCGTGGTTGAACTGGGGCGCGAACTGCGAGTAGGGCTGTGAGCGCACGTCTATCAGGGCGCTGATGCGGCTCAACGCCAGCAGCCTCAGGAAGCGGTCCAGGCTCTGGTTCGAATGCCCGATGGTGTAGACAACCGCCGAGGCCGAGCGCGCGCACATGTTCGAACAAATATTCGCGCCGCCCGTCCGCCTTGTCAACACGGGGTCGGGCGAAGGGTGAGCGTCTGTTAGAATCCGCACAGACTCACTTGGACGGGCTCTTCTACCTGGACCTCCACTCCCACTCGACCGATGCCTCCGACGACGCCGGCGGCACGGTAGAGGGCTACCTCAAGTGGCTGGCGGGCCGGCGGAAACGCGGCTACCAGGTGGATGGCTTCGTGCTCACGGAGCACCGCGGCTTCGACCCTGACGTCTCCTACGACGACCTGGCCCGGCAGTACGGCCTTGTCGTCCTCAAGGGCGCCGAGCTCGAGACCGACATCGGCCACGTCCTCGTTTACGGCATCACCGAGCGCCTGCAGCGCGAATTCGACTTCTCGCGCGTCGACCTGCCCTCGGCGGACCTCTTCGCCGCCGTGCGAGAGTACGGCGGCTACGCGGTCGGAGCCCATGCCGGCCGGCCGCGCATCGGCCTCTGGGACCACGCCGAGGCCGGCTCCCACCTCGCCCATGTCGAGGCGATCGAGACGCTGAACGGCGGCAGCAGCGGAGAGGAGAACGGGCGCGCCGAAGGCCTGGCGGAACGTTACGGCCTCAAGCGCGTCGGCGGCTCCGACGCCCATTACGTCAGCTCCATAGGCCGCTGCCTTACGGTGTTTCACAGGCCCATCCGCCGCATCGAAGACCTGGTGGAAGAACTGCAGCACGGGCACTACTTCCCGATGCGCATCGAGGACACATTGAGGGGGGTGGAATAGGCATGGCTCTGCCGGCTCAGGACGAGGAGCTGAGCTACGACGAAAGCGTCGTAGGTGTCGAGGTCGAGACCGGGCGTTTCGAGGTGACGAAGGAGCACATCCTCTCCTTCTGCGAGGCCATTGGTGACACGAACCCGCTGTTTACGGACGAGGAGGCCGCCAGGACAGGTCCCTACGGCGGACTCATCGCTCCCCCGGCCTTCTACACCTCCATCCGCACCGGCGGCGGCCTCGACCCGAAGCTGCGCTACGGTAACCTGACCCTGAACGCCGGCCAGCACTGGGAGTACCACGCCCCGATCCGTCCCGGAGATACGATTACAGCCCGGACGAAGGTGCATGACATCTACGAGAAGACCGGCCGCACCGGCCGCATGGTCTTCCTCGTGCGCCGCACGACCTACACCAACCAGCGCGGCGAGGTCGTGGCGGTGTCCGACGCCTCCCTGGTGCACCGGAAGGTGGAGCAGCAGCAATGAGAGAGCAGGTCTACGGCGAAGACATCGAGCCCGGCGACGAGATTGGCCCCCTGCTCAAGCATCCGGACCTCGCCCAGGTCCAAAAGTACCTAGCCGCCGGCCGCATGGGTGACGGCAGCGGCATGTCGAGTCGCTTCACGAGCGATGAGGCCGCCCGCAGGGAGGGCCTCGCCGGCCCGATAATCCCGGGGCCAATGAGCCAGGCGTTCCTGTCGCAGCTCCTCACGGACTGGTGCGGCCCAGAGGGCTGGGTCCAGAGCCTCGAGGTCAACTTCCGCCGCTCGACCCGGCACGGCGAACCTCTGAAGTGCATTGGGCTCATTACGGACAAGCAGGACCAGGGGGACAGGACCCTCGTCCGCCTGGACGTGTTCATCGAGGACCCTCGCGGCGACCGGCCGACGCAGGGCGTGGCCGAAGTCCTGATCCCGGCGCGCAGGCCCTGATAGCGCCCCAAGAAGGAGCCCCATGTTCGAGACCATCCTCGTGCCGCTGGACGGATCTGACCTGGCCGAGGAGGCCATCGACCCGGCTGGCGAGCTTGCCAGGTGCTTCGGTTCGCGCATCGTGCTCGTGCAGGCGGTCGACTCGCTCGCCATGCGCATGTCTCAGCCTCCTGCGATCATCGAGGCGCCTGCCGCCGCCGCCGCGAGCGTCGACGTGTTCCAGTCAGCGCTGGAGGCAGAGAAGGAGGGCGCCCACCGCTACCTTGCGGAGGTGCGGGACCGCCTCGCCGCCGGTGGAGGAAGAGTGGAGGCGTTCGTAGGCGAAGGGCCGGCAACGGACGTCATCCTCAGTGTCGCCCGGGAGCAGGGCGCAGGCGTCATCGTGATGTCGACCCATGGACGTGGCGGCCTGGGGCGGCTGGTCTTCGGCAGCGTCGCCGATGGCATCCTGCGCCGCTCGGAGACTCCCGTGCTCCTCATCCGGTCCCGGGAGCGGCCGAAGACCTAGGACAAGGCTGCCCGTGACAGTCTGCGGAGCCGTGATTCTAGGCTGCTTCGCTGCCGCCCGCCTTCAGCGACCGGATCATCCCTAACGTCTCGTCCAGCCTCTTCAAGAGGTCCCCAACCGCGCCCGCGGTGGCGTCTGCTCCGCCCTGGGGTCCGCTGTTGGGGGCTGCCGCCGGACCGCGTGTTGCCGCCGGAGTGGACAGCCAGACGCCCGGTTGCTCCTCCTCCGGCGCTTCCGCCCCCAGCCATTTGCCGGCGAGGGCGCCGACGAGCGCCTCTTCTTCGTCCTCCCCCTCACCCTTGCGCAGCAATTCGGGGGCGGGCAGGTCCGGGGCTTCTGCCCCGTCGATCTGGAGCCGCGTGGGGCTCCGTTCTGCGAGCCGCAGTGCGACCTCCGCCCGGCGCAGCAGGTCCTCGACTGTCGTGGCACAGTGGGGGAAGAAGGTCACGCCGAAGTGCAGTGGCAGCGGTCCGCCGGGCTCGCCCTCGGGTGGGTTGGCCTTCTTGGCTGTGCGCGCCAGGCGACGGACGAGTCCGGTTATGTCCTTCGGCCCCGTCTCCGGCAGCAAAAGCGCAAAGCCTCTGTCTCCGTAGCGGTAGACCCGGTCGATGTTGTGGCGCGTGTTCAGCAGCACCGAAGCCGTGGCCTTCAGGCCGAGCTGCCACTTGTCGTCTGCCCGGTAGTCGAACTTGGCCCGTCTCGAGTCGACACCCGCGAGCATTACCGCGAACTCGCGGCCGAACCGGCGCGAGCGCACGAGTTCGCGCTCTATCGACTCAGCCAGCAGGCGCTCCTGGTAGACGCCGGTCTCTTCGTCCACTTCCGATTGGAGCGCGAAGTGTCCGTTGAGCGCCAGGCTCTCTTTCTCCAGGACCGAAAGCTGACGCCTTGTCAACATGGCAGCAGCGGCAAGGGCAACCAGGCCTGCCAACTCCATCCACATCAGCTTCTCGAAGAGGACGTAGTCGCCCAGCTGCGCTCGGGCATAGTTCGGCCCGGCCCACACGACCGGCACCACCGCCAGGGCAATTGCCGGGGGTAGCCACATCGCTGCTCCGACGGTGACCAGCACCATGCCGACGCGGATGAGCATTCCGTCCGGGTCCTCGGCCGAAAGGGCGGAAACGCCGACGGCGAGCGACCAGAGCGCTACGACAGCGAACTGGAGAAGGAGACGCTTGCGTAGGGAGGCTTGCGCCATGGGTCCTCTACTCGTCGCGACCGGTGATCCGGAGGGCGACCGTCCCCGGGCCGGCTTCGAGGATTTCGATCCCCTGGCCGATCGCCTCGGCCAGCTCGCGGGCGAAGGCCTCGGCGCTGACCTGCGACCCGATCTCGACACGGAAGGTGACTTCCTCGCGCGCGTAGTCTGCCAGGGTTACGTTCTCAACCTTGCTCAGGCGCCCGAGCGCGCCGTCCAGGCTCAGGAGGCGGTCGAAGTCCGGTACCGGCGCTATGGTGAGCACCAGGCGGCCCTCGAGCATCGCGGCGCCGGAGCCTCCGGCCGATGTCGTGGCTCCGGCCTCTTCTTCGACCATGGAGGCCGTCGGGGCTGGCGTGTAGTCCGGGTGCGACCACAGCGGGAAGGGCGCGCCGGAGGCCGGCTCGTCCGGCTGGGGAGACGGCTCGAGGCTCTCGTCCTTGTCAGCGTGCCAGGCGTCCGAGGATCGCTCGTAGTCGGCCCCTGAGGCCGTAGCCGGCGACGGCCATTGAATGGCCCCGTCGTAGTGGTCTTCGCCCTGGTCTCCGGCGGCCTCCGGCTCAGCCTCGACGGGCCAGGCCTGGTCCGTCGCCTCCGGAGTCTCGCTCGCGCTCGGCCCGGCCCAGGCCTGCGCTTCGGCGTAGCCGGCGGCCGGTTCCCTGGCGGCGGACGCGGCTTCCGGCCCGATGACTTCTTCGGCTGGCCATACGTGCTCGGTCCACTCGGAGCGCGCGGTCTCCGCCGGCCCGAGCGCCTCGGGCCTGGACTCGGCCGCCACCGACACCTCCCCGGGCGCCTGCACTTCCGAGGGCGCCGCCTCTTCGACGGCCCAGGCCGACTGCCCCTCGTCTCGAGAGGACTCGTCAGTAGGGGAAGCAGGGGAGGAGGTGCTCCAGGCGGCCCAGGAAGCCTCCGGCTGCGGCTCCTCCTCTTCACTCTGCATGCCGGTCTGCTGGAGGTCAGCGGGCATCGCCACCTCAGCCCCCCGGTCGAGGCTGGCGAGTCGCGACTGGAGGCCCTTGATCAGCTCGGCGATGAGCTGGTAGTCGGCCTCGAGGCGGTCCAGCAGGGCCTGGGTGCCCGGATCCTCGGGCGCAGGGCGGCGCGCTTCGGCCGCGTGGGTCATGGCTTCCAGGGCGGCGGCTCGCGCGTCTTCGGCGGCGCGCTCGGCCGCGACCGCGGCCTCCTGGCTCGCCTTCAGCGATTGCTCGACCCTGGCGGCGGCTTCGTCGTCGACGCGGGCAGCCTCTGCGTGGAGGCCGTGCCGCGCCTCCGCGACTGCCATCTCGACGGACTCGGCGCTGCGCCGCGCGGCCTCTGCCGCTGCCTCGGCGGCCGCCGAGGCGGCGCGGCTGGCCTCGACCGAGGCCTCGATGCGCTCCAGCGCCTCATCGGTCTTCCGGCGCGCTTCCTCGGCGGCCTCGCGGGCGGTAGCCAGGGCCTCGTTGGCTGCCCGGACTGCCTCGTCGATCTGCGGCCTCACGTCAGCAAGCATGGCCTCGATGTCGCCCCGGATCTGCGCGCGCGCCTCCGCGATCACGCTTTCGAGCGTGCTTGAGATGCCGCGGGCATCCTCCGCGGCCCGGCCGGCGACATCGGCCATCTCCCGGCTCTCGCCTGCGGAGTGCTCGGCGCGGGCGGCGTACTCCTCCATCGCGCGCATCGCCTCTCGGGCGAAGTTCTCGGCGGCGTGGGCGAACTGCTGGTAAGTGGCGCTTACGCTTGCCACCAGGGCGCGCATTGCCTGCTGAAGTGCGCCACCGCCCATCTCCGCCTCCACCGGCTCGAGTGCCCGGATCTCGGGTCGCCGGTCTTCCCTGGAGTCATCGTAGTCATACGCCGATCCGGCCTGCACCATCTGAACCGCTCCATGCCCAATTTGATGCCGTCCTTCCGGAAAGGACGCGGCCTTCCTCGAAAGAGGGACAACTAAATATCGGCGCGGGCGAGGCGCTGGTTTAGGCGCCGGCTAGGGCCTTGGGGTCGGGGAAGGCGGCGTCCGGGTGGGCGTGCTCGTTGGCGTCGCCGTCGGTGACGCCTCGTGCTCTACCGAGTCGAGGATGCGGGTGAGGATCAGCGCCCTCTCGCCTCCGGCAACCGCTACGAGGTCGGGGACGAGCATGCGGTCGCCCCGGTCGGAGCGGAGCAGGACCAGGACGCCGTCGATCAGGGCCTGGATCTCGCCGCTGCGGACGTTGATGTTCAGGCTGACGCCGCTGCCGCTGACGAAGAGGCGGTTGGTGTCCATTTGCGCCAGTCCATCCGCGCCGAAGCTCACGCCGCTGATCGTCCAGGAACTGGGAAGCTCGATCGTGAAGGTCGGGGTGGAGAACTCTGACCAGCCTGTGTCGCCGGGCAGCAGGCGCAAGCGGGCCTGGTTGCCGGTGAGCGGCGCCAGGGTCGCGGTCGGCGCTGGGCGAGACGTCGCGCTCGGCGCTGCGGTCGCGGCGGTCACGGGCGAGGCGCCCGACGCTGCAGCCGCGGAGCTACCGGGCGCCGTCGGTTCGAGGGTCGCCGGTACGTGGGCGGCGGCGATGCGGACTACGCGTTCCTCGACCGGTGCCAGTTGAGCTTGCACCTGCGGCGCTACCGGCGAGTCCGCCACCGCCTTCTTCTGCCGCTCGATCAGCTCCTGGGCGACGACCGCCGACTGAGTCTGGTTCGGGCCGATCTTTTCGGCGATGTTGGCGAGCTTGCTCGCGACGGCGAGATGCACCTCCGGCGCCACCGGCAGCCCGGCTTCGGCCTTCTGTTCGATCTGCTGGATCTGCTCCTCGAGCGCTGCCAGTTCCTGACCCACGGTGGGCTTCGCCGAGGCGGATGTGAAGTAAGCCATGCCCGCGACAGTGAGCGCGAGGACGAGTACCGCGGCGGCCGAGAAGCCCATGCGCAGGGCGTAGCTCATGCCGCGCGGCGCCGCGGCCGGGCCGGCGCTCGCAGCTTCCAGCAGGCGCCGGCGGGCGTTTACCCAGAAGGCCAACCGCGGCGGTGGCACGGCCCGCAGAGACTCCTGGGCAGACGCGCCCGCGGCGTTGAGGAAGCGCTGGCGTGTCGTCCTCACGAAGTGAGGGTCCGGCTCCGCGGCGAGGGCCTGGCGGGCCTCGCGCCCGGCCACGAACATCAGCTTGTCACGGGCGCGCTGGCGGAACTCCTCCCGCGGCGCGGACGCGTAGGCGACCCGCAGCAGCAGCGCCTGGCGCAGGAGCGGCTCCAGTTCAGCGCGGCGCTCCGGCCAGGCAGAGAGGCACTCCTCCGGAGTCAGGCCGGCGTCGATGCCAGCAAGGGCTTCCTGCATGAGCGATTCGATGCGCTTGCTCATGACTTCTTCTGCCCCTGTCCGGCAGCGTGGCCGTTTCGCTGGGCCAGTTCCGGGTACTTGGGTGTCATCAGCACCTGCAGGCGCTGCATGCCTTTGTGCTGCAGCACCTTCACGTTGTTCTCGTTTTTGCCCAGCGCTTTCGCCGTATCCGCGACGGACAGCCCGGAGGCAAAACGCAGGATGATCACGTCGCGCTGCGCCTCCGGCAGCAGGGCGACGGCCTTGCGCAAGTCCTCCAGCGCCATCGTGCGCTCCGTCGTCTCGGCCGGGTCGGCGTTGCGCCGGTCCATGAGCTCTTCCGGCAGTTCGCCGTCCTGGGCGCGCTTGCCGTTACGGCGCGTGAAGGAGACCACCTCGTTGCGGGCGATGCGCATGAGCCAGGCGGCGAAGGGCACTTTGCGCCATTCGTAGGAAGGGAGGCCGGCGAGCATCTTCAGGAAGATCTCTTCCGCCACGTCCTCGGCGTCGTGCTGGTTGCCCAGTCGCGCCAGCGCGTAGCGGTATACCTGGTTGATGTGCGTGTCGTAGAGCGTGGCCAGCGCCTCGAGGTCGCCCGCCTGGGCGGCCTCGATCACCTTGCGTTCCGGCTCCCACTCACGGGCGCCGTCGGAGCTCGAGGAGAAGAGCTTTGTCATCTTCTCAGATGGCCTGGGAAAACGAGCCAATGATACAGTCTCCTCGCAGCGCCGAGAAATCGGAACAGCAAGAACCATCCGCTCCTGCTCGGCGTCCATACATAAGAACGACCGGGACCGATAAAAGGTTAATCGCGGCCCTTCCCCGGCGGCATAGGGCTTTCACCCGATTCTCGCGGTACGATGGCCGCGATGCGAGTACTCGTAACCGGCGGCGCCGGCTTCATCGGGAGCCACACGACAAGGATACTCCTCGAGCGCGGCCACCAGGTGACCGTGTACGACAACCTTTCATCGGGCCGCCGCGACATCGTGCCCAGGGCGGCCGTCTTCGTCCGCGGCGACCTCAAGGACGAGCGCAAGCTGACTGAGACCCTGGCGGAGCACGATGCCGTGGTGCATCTCGCGGCCTTCATCGCCGTCGGCGTATCCGTGGAGCGCCCTGTCGCCTTCGCGGAGAACAACATCGTGAACACGGTCCGGCTGCTGGAGGCGATGCGCAGGACCGGCGTCCGCCGCATCGTCTTCTCGTCCTCCGCCACCGTCTACGGCGTCCCCAAGCGTCTTCCCATCCGTGAGGAGGACCCCCTTGGCATTCAGTCGAATCCTTACGGAGCAACGAAGATCGCCGCGGAAGCCTTTGTCGCCGTCTATCACCGGCTCCACGGCTTCGACGCCAACATCCTGCGCTACTTCAATCCCTTCGGCCCGAACGAGCTCTGCGAGCCGGAGACGCACCTCATCCCCAACGTCATCCGCGCCGCCCTGCTGAGGCAGCCCGTGCCCCTCTACTGGAAGGGCGAGCAGATCCGCGACTACATCTACGTGGAGGACCTGGCGGCGGCGCACGCGGAGGTGCTCGAACTGCCGGGCCTGAACTACTTCAACGTCGGCAGCGATACGGGGACGAAGGCGCGGGACATTGTCCAGAAGGTGACGGACATCCTCGGCTACAGCGTCCCGATCAGGGACCTCGGCGAGCGCCCTGGCGACGTGCCGGCGAACTACGCCACCTCCGAGAAGCTCCGGAAGGCCACGAGATGGCGGCCGCTGGTCGGGCTGGACGAAGGCCTGCGCCGCACGATCGAGTATTACCGCGCGCGCCTGGGCATCGAAGGCTAGCGAACGCCGCGGACGCGCCGCAAGGCTCGGCGGACGTGCGCACTCGAGCCGGCGGGCCCCTCAGCTCGCCGGGCCGCGAGGAAGCCGGTCTTTCCTAGACCGTCGCCCTCAGGGGAGAAGCCGCGATCACGGGCGCGGGCAGCATCCCTTCCAGGATGCGCTCGAGGGCCATGGTGTGGGCGCAGGCGCCATAACCGGCAAAGAAGTCACAGGTGCAACGCCACTTCTCGTCCGCCAGTTCGACGTCGTGGTCGGCGTTTTCGCCACGGAAGTGGACGCTGAGGGCGTTTACCCGGATGCGGTCGCGCTCCTGCGCGTACCGCCTGGCCTTCTCGATCTTGCCGATGACGCTGGAGTTCACGTGCGCCTCCTACTATCGGACCTGTGGAAAAACACAGCGGGCACCTCGTCGAAGGTGCCCGCTCTATACCTGGAGACCAGTACGACCGTCATAGGTTGTCCAGGTGAATTATCGGCGGCCAGGGCCGAGGGGGTCAAGGCCAACTGGCTCTTCTTTACGCGCTCGAGGCGCGGCCAGGCTCCCCGTCCCCGCCAGGTACGGAAGCGTCGGCCGCCGCGCGGGCAACCTGGGCTGAACTTGCTCGACGAGCCGCGACCCCGCGATGCAGGAGGCACCGGATCGGTCAAAAGCTCCAAGACCGCGCCTCGAAGGCCGCGTCGGCGCCGGCGCCTCAGTCATAAGCAATGCCCGGCGCCGGAAAGGCCGCGCAGAACTCCGCCACATCTCTCGCTATCGCGGCCAGCCGCTCCTCGTCCTTCACCGCGCCCACGACCTCGTCGATCCAGGCCGCGATGCGCGCCATCTCGGGCTCCTTCATGCCGCGCGAGGTCACGGACGGTGTGCCGATGCGCACACCGCTGGGGCTGAAGGGCCGGCGCGGGTCGTAGGGGATGGTGTTGTAGTTTGCGACGATGCCAGCCTTGTCCAACGCCTGGGCCATGGGCTTGCCCCAGACCTTCTTGGTCGTCATGTCGATGACTGCCAGGTGGTTGTCCGTGCCGCCGGAGACGAGCGAAAAACCGCGCTCCATTAGCTGCGACGCCAGGGCCTTGCAGTTCCGGACCACCTGGTGCGCGTAGTCGCGGAA
The DNA here is from genome assembly GCA_035574915.1 of Dehalococcoidia bacterium. Classification (NCBI taxonomy): domain Bacteria; kingdom Bacillati; phylum Chloroflexota; class Dehalococcoidia; species Dehalococcoidia bacterium. Next base: position 29,112 of record DATLYJ010000005.1, read on the forward strand.
CTCGGGCGTCGCGGCCTCCTTCAGCGCCACACCGATCGCCGCCGTCGTATGGTTATGGGGCCCGCCCTGGAGGGCCGGGAAGACGGCACGGTCGATGGCAGCCGCCAACTCCTCCCGGCACAAGATCATCGCGCCCCGCGGCCCCCTCAGGGTCTTGTGAGTCGTCGTCGTGATGACGTCGCAGTAGGGCGAAGGGTCGGGGTGCGCGCCCGCGACGACCAGCCCGGCGATGTGCGCGAGGTCGGCCATGAAGTAGGCGCCGACCTCCTTCGCGATCTCGCCGATGAGCTTGAAGTCGAACTGGCGCGGGTAGGCGGTAGCGCCAGCGACGATGATCTTCGGCCTCTCCCGCCGAGCGAGCTCGCGCATCTTGTCGTAGTCGATGAGGTGTGTGACAGGGTCGACCGTGTACTGAACGGCGCGCCAGAAGCGGGAGGTGGCGCTGACCTCCCAGCCGTGAGTGAGGTGGCCGCCATGGGGAAGCGCGAGGCCCATGATCGTGTCGCCGGGTTCCAGCAGCGCGTAGTAGACCGCCAGGTTCGCTGGTGAGCCGGAGTAGGGCTGGACGTTGGCGTGGTCCATGTGGAACAGCGCCTTCGCCCTCTCGATCACGAGGTTCTCGAGCTCGTCCGCATAGCGTTGACCCTCGTAGTAGCGGCGGCCCGGGTAGCCCTCCGAATACTTGTTGACGAACACGGTGCCCAACGCCTCCATGACCGCGGCGGAGGCGTAGTTCTCGGAAGGTATGAGGCGGATCGTTTCCGCCTGATACTTCTCCTCCGCTCGCACGAGGTCGTAAATCTCCGGGTCCGTCTTCTTCAGGTTCTCGAGGCGCATGCGTTCGCTCCTTGGCCTATCAGCTGGTGCTGTCTTCCCTTACGTCCTGAGGATGGGGCGAGGTGGAAAACGAAAACCCCACGACCGAGGTCGTGGGGCGCGCGGTGAGCCGGACCTCGGCCTGGGGCCTAAATCCGTCCTCCTCCGATGCCATGCCCGCGGGCTTCCACGCTGCTACGGTAGCCGTCCGGCCACCTGGCGTCAATGCGGCGCCGGCTCTCCGTGCAAGCGCGTGGGTGAGCGAATCGGCGGAAGCACCGCCGTCAGGACGGCAGGACGGCAAGCCACCGCCATCAAGAGGACATCCCTGGGGCGGCCTTCAGCCGTGGAACCTGACGCGGGCAGGCCTAGCAATTCAGCCGGCCGGCTCAACCGACATGCGGCTGACACTCTGGCAGTCGCTAACAGGCCGCTGCCTTTGTCAGTAGCCCATGGCCGGGAGCCTGTCTCTACGTCACCTTCAAGTAGTCGCCCGATTCGGTCGCGGACGGCGATAATCTGGGTGCATGTCCCGAGACCCTTACGCCGACTTCGCGGAGCTGTACGACTTCGCCTACTGGGACTTCACTGACGACGTGGACTTCTACGAGAACCTGGCGCGCATCCACGACGCGCCCGTGCTGGAGCTCGGCGCCGGCACGGGCCGCCTCGCCATCAGGCTCGCCGCGGCGGGATTCCCGGTGACGGGGCTCGACTCCTCTGCGCCGATGCTGGCACGGGCGCGCGAGAACATGCGCGCGGCAGGCATCTCCGAGAAACGGCTGCGGCTTGTCCAGGCGCCCATGACCGACTTCGACCTGGGCCAGCGTTTCGGCCTCGTCGTGGTCGCTGCGAACACCTTCCAGCACCTGCTGACGACAGCCGAACAGCGCGCCTGTCTCGCCTGCGCCGCGCGTCACCTGATACCAGGCGGCACTTTCGCCATGAGCGTGCGGTCGCCGGCGAGCGTCTCCTGGGAGGACGCGGGTGCACCGGCGCCCGTGATGCTGGACTGGACGCGCAGGGACGCGGCCACCGGCGAGACAGTGATGAAGCTGGTCGCCGCCCACCCGGACCCCGCGACCATGACCCGCCACCTTACCTATATATATGACCGCATAGGGCCCGACGGCAGCCTGCGCCGCGCGCTCTTCGAGACCGACCTGCGCTATTCGAGCCAGGCGGAGGTGGAGCTTCTATTGCAAGAGGCGGGACTGCATGTTACACACGTCTACGGGGACTACGACCTCGCTCCAGTAGGCCCCGGGACGGAACAACTCATCTTCGTAGCCAGGGCCGGGAGTTCTAGTTGAAGATCGCACTCGACGCCATGGGCGGCGACAAGGCGCCCCTCGAGACAGTAAAGGGGGCCGTCCAGGCGGCACAGACATACGGCGTCGAGATCACCCTCGTTGGCCCGGCGGCCACCATCGAACGCGAGCTAAAGAAGTACGGCGCCCACCCGCGCGGCATCTCCATCGTCCCGGCCGGCGAGGCCATCGACATGGAGGAGGACGAGATCGTAAAGGCGGTGCGCAGCCGCCGCGACGCGTCGATCAACGTCGCCCACCACCTCGTCCGTGACGGCGAGGCCGACGCGGTCGTGTCGGCGGGGAACACGGGCGCCGTCATGGCCTCCGCCATTACGGTCCTCGGCCGCATCCGCGGCATCGAGCGGCCTGCGGTCGCGACCCTGCTGCCCTATAACGAGGGACGCGTGCTCCTCCTGGACATCGGCGCCAACCCGGAGTGCAAGCCCTCGTACCTTGTGCAGTTCGCGCAGATGGGCTCGGTGTACATGGAGAAGGTGGTCGGAGTGCGCAATCCACGCGTCGCCCTCCTGAACATCGGCGAGGAGGCCGTCAAAGGCAACGACCTGACCAAGGAGGCCTACGAACGCCTCAGCGACGCAAACGTGAACTTCACGGGCAACATCGAGGGGGTCGAGATCCACAAGGGTAAGGCCGAGGTCGTCGTTACGGACGGCTTCACCGGCAACATCGCGCTCAAGGTCGGTGAGGGGCTGGCGGACTACATACTCGAGCAGGTGCGGGCCGTGATTAAGAGTAGCCCCCTCTTCATCGCCGCGTCGCTCCTCATGCGGCCGGCCCTGAGACGGGCTCTGAAGCGACTGCAGTACGAAGAATATGGAGGCGCGTACCTCCTGGGCGTAAACGGCGTCGTGGTAATCGCGCACGGCCGCGCCGATGCGAGCGCCATAACGAACGCGGTGCGTGTCGCGAAGATCGCGGCCGAAAGCGGCCTCATCGAGACGCTGCGGGAGTCGCTGGCGCGCCACCACGCGACCGCCGAGGCAGCGGCCACCTGATGGGCGCGATGAGCGGCCGCGGGCTCTCTAGCGCGGCAGCGACTCCCTGCCGTCCGCAGCCCCGGTTCCGCTGACCGGCCATGGACATCGTGGAAGTGACCGCGGCCCGGCGCTTCTCGCGCGAGCGCGCGAACCGCATTGGACTGATCGACAGGCCGCGCCTGGTCTGCGACCTCGTGTGCCTCGAACCTGGCCAGCGGGAGCCTCGCCGCGACCCGACGGCCTCGGACGAAATGTATTACATCATCGAAGGCAAGGGCGTGGTGCGCATCGGCCAGCACGAGTACGAGATCTCTGCCGGACAAGCGCTGGTCGTCCCGCCCCAGATGGAGCACTGGCTGACGAATCCCGGTCCCGGGCGCGTCTCGGCGCTGGCCCTGCTGGCGCCCAAGCCCGGCCGCGAGGCCGAAGTAGGCCGGCGTGCGGCACGCGACGGGCAGGCGGGGCGAGCCCGGCCAGGAGGGGGCGAAGGGCGCCGGCCGGCGCGAACGGGGCCGAGGCCGCCCTCCGGTGGCGAGCGAGAGGCTGCACGAGGCGGAGGCAGGGGACGACCTGCTGCATTCCCGCGCCGCGAAGCCGAAGGCGCGCAGGGGCGCCGCCCTCCGGGAGCGTCCAGAGCGCGCGCCGGGACGCGCGGCGGTGGCAGCCCAGCGGCGCGCGGGCGGCCGCAGGGGGACGGTCGTGGCGG
>DATLYJ010000006.1 GCA_035574915.1 Dehalococcoidia bacterium
CGGTCCAGCAGCACCCGCCGGAGCCCCTCACGCCGCCGGCGCCGGCGCTCGATGGGGGGCAGGATCACCGGGCGCAGGACGCCCGCCGCAACCCACTGGCGGACCGTCCACGCGGAGACGGACAGGTACTCCGCAGCGGCCTCCAGGCTCAGGAGCCGCGGCCAGCGAGCCGGTGCAGCGGGCACAGTCCTGGGCACAGCCCCCCGGGGTGTCTTGGAAGTCCGCACCGGCACGGATGTTTCCGGAGCCCGAGGCGAGGCCGTGGATTGGCAATCCACCGAGGGTGCCGCCAGCCGGGGATTCTCCACCCCCTCACCGTGGGTCGAGGCCGGGCGCCGGGGCTTCCGGGGCCGCCCGGGCCGGCCCGGCCAGCCGGGGCCGGGCGGGGCAGCGCGCAGGCGCTCCGAGGCGGCGGCCAGGAGTGGGGTACTCACGCGACAGCTCCGAGGGGTGCGTTAAGACGACTTGGCACGGCTATGGCTCATGAGGGGGGTGGACACTTTGGGGCGGCGACCCTTGGTGACGGAGTGACGGGCAAAGTCGGAACTCTCCTATACGCGCGCGCGCGTATAGAGAAGTTCCAGAAACACCCGTCACCCCGTCACCACCCGTCACCACGGTGGGTCATCCTCGCCGGGTTCGCGGTCGGGGGCCTCTTCGACCAAGCGCAGGTCTATTCCTTCCCAAATCCATCCCGATCTCGTATGGCGGCTCGAACACCCGAGTGCCCGGAGGGCCTCACCCCAGGCCCGGCCGGTGAGCGGATGCCGGACGCCGTTCGCTGCGCACCAGCTTTCGTACTCCCCACGCAGTCGAAACGCTGGCACAGTGAGGTCGGGGCCGAGCTGGCAGCAGTCGCGCACGAAATCGGCTAGGGGTTCCTGGCTCCGGCGGTAGGCGGCCGTCGCTCGCATCACGGCCTCGGGTTCGCCCAGGCCCTCGGCAAGCCAGCGGGCGCAGCCCTCGACGGCCCAAGCCAGGATGGCGGCGCCGGTCTGGGCTGGGTCGGTGATGGTGGCCTTCACGGTCTCGTCGCGATCTTCCCGGTGGGGCCGGGCGGTCGGGAACGGCAGCTCGCGCAGCCGCCGCCACAGACCGTCATCGTCAGCGCTGGCCTTGGGACGGTAGTTTGAGGCCAGCAGCAGTTTGAACGCGGGCTGGAACTCGAAGCTCCGCTCGTAGAGGCGCCGCGCGGTCACGGTGTCGCCGCCGGTCAGGAGCTTGACCAGCCCTTCGGCGAGACGCTGGCCGTCGCGCGTCTCGACGGACGTCACCAGGCGGACGCCGGCCAGGCGGGCGATATCCTCCCGCGGCCCCTCGCCGGGCTTCCTGGCGAGGAACGTGCTGAAGTCCGCCGACGCAGCGTAGTCGCCCCAGGTCCGGCGCAGCCCCTCGGTAAAGGTGCTCTTGCCGGCGCCAGCCGGCCCCCGGCAGAACACGAACGCCTCCTCGCGGATACAGCCCGTCAAGGCATAGCCGGCGTACCGCTGTGCGAACTCCCGGGCCCCCTCGTCGGGTAGCGCCGACTCGAGGAACGTCTCCCAGACGGCGGAGCGGGCGGTGGGATCGTAGGGGGCTGCGGCGATCCGCGTGATCAGATCCTCGCGCCGGTGCGGGCGCAGGTGGCCGGTGCGAAGTTCCAGGGTGCCGTTCTGGCAGTTGAACAGCCAGGGGTCGGCATCCAGCTGGTCGGGCGTCACCGCCAGGTCGGCCTGGGCCAGCATCAGCATGCGGCGGATGCCGGGTTCGCTACAGGCGTAGGTCGCCCATCGGGCCAGAGCTTTCCGGCGCGCCTCGTCAGTGGCGGCCGCCGCCTCGGTGAACCAGCCGCGGGCCGTCTCCTTCGCGGCGCGCAGGGCGGCGTCCCCGGCGTCGCGCCGCCAGCGCGTGCCGTCCCAGTGGAGCCAGCTGCTCCACGCATAGCAGTAGCGGAAGCTGCTCGCATGTTGCTCAACGAACCGGGCGGCGTTGGTCACGTCGGTCAACGGCTCGTCGGCGGCGTTCTGGAGTCCGAGCCAGCGCTTGAGTGCTTCCACGACGCGCCGGCCGTCACCGCGGAGCGTCTCTGCCAGCGTCGGGCCGCCGGTCACGGCTTCGCCGGCCGCGACTTTCGCCGCCGTCGTCAGCACGTCGCGCTTGCGCTCCGCCGCTTCGTCGTCGCCAGCCGCGAGGGCGGCCTGGTGGACGATCTGCACAGCAAGCGCCTCATCGAGCCCGCCGCGGACAAGCAGGCCCGCGGCGGCGAGAGCTGCCGCATGCCGGCTGCCCGGGGCCGGCCAATGCCGGGCCAGCACACAGGCGGCGGCCAGGGCCGCGACGGCCCGGCGTAGCGTGGCACCATCCCCCCGCGCGAGCTCGCCGTCCTCGTCCCACTCGATCACCTCGCCGCTCTCGTGCACGGAGCCGGGGAAGACCGTCTGGCCGCTCGCGCGCAGCTCCACCAGCATCCGCCCGGCATCGGGGTCCTTGAATGCTTCGCTCTCCACCGGCGTTGTCACGATGTAGAGCCAGTGCGATGCCCGCTTGCTGGGGCGCCCGAAGCGGCTGCGCGTGGGCGGCAGGAACGCAGGAGCCAGGCGGAGGGCTTCGCGGCAGTCGAGGTCCACGTCCACCAGCCCGCCGGAGGGCTCGCCGAGCAGCACACCGACGTTCAGCGGTCCCCCGTTGAAGTGGGCAGCAAGCTCGTCGGCGTCGAGCCGAAGCGTGGGCCACCCCGGGATCGTCGGCGCCTTCCTGCGATGCGGGACCGGGATGGGTCGCCAGCCCCGGCGGAGGTAGTCCACTGCACGATCGAGCGCGCTCACACCCGCCCCCCGCAGACGGCGCTGGCAAGCCAGTCGCGGGCGCCGTTGACGTCGCGCATGAGCCCGGCGTCACCGCCGACGTCCGGATGCGCCCGCCGCGCGACCTCGCGATACCCGACGCGCACGATCTCGCGAACCGCCGGCAGCAGCGCCTCGGGCGGGCGCCTCGGGACGATCCGTGTCTCCGCCTCCAGGCCCAACCGCCTCGCGAGCTCAGCGCGAACCGCGCCCGCGAGGGGCTCGCGCAGATCCGCCTCGTCCCAAAGCCACGCCAGGTACGAGGTCGGCAGCTCCCGAAGCGGATGCCCGCGCCAGCGCCCGAAAGGCATGCGGACCGTCACGACGGGGTGCCCCCCTCGTCGGCTCGTGCCCCGGCCGACGAATCGCGGCCAACACGACCACGACGCAGGAACTCGACCAGGTCGGTCACCGCGTAGCGGACTGCGCGCGGACCGACGCGGATAAACGCCGGCCCCCGTCCCTGGCGACGCCACGCGCCGAGCGTGCTCGGCGCGATCCCGAGCAGGCGCGCCGCATCTCGACTTTCGAGTAAGTTCACGTACACATCACCTCCGCGAGCAACTGAACCACGCCGCTCAGCGGGAAGGTGGCGCGAATAAAGCGGGTGCTACAGGACTTGCGAGCGGGCGAGGGCCCTATCCAGCTCCCGGGCGAGTCGACGAAGGTGCGGCAACAGGCGCCGGAGGCGGCCAGGCTCGACCTTGGCCATCGGCAGGCTCCAGCAGGCCAGCTCGCAGGCCAAACGGCTGCGACTCTCGTCGAGCCATCGCGCGAGCAGGGCCGGAGATGGGGGGCGGCCAGCCAGACGCTGGAAGGCGCGGACAATCAGGTCTTCCCGGATCTTGCGTTGTCCTGAGTAGTGGCTTACCCGCGGTAAAGACGTGAGCCATCGCCGCGCGTCCGCGTGCGCCACGAGGTAGCGGAGACGAGACCAGCCGTCGAGGATCGGCCGCCCTCGCCGATTCGGAAGGCGGGCGAGCTTCGGGAGGATGCGCTGGGCCCGCTCCACCAGGGACGCGCGCGGATGGCGCTGGCAATCGGCAATCCAGCAATCGAGGAGATGATCACAGGCCTGCTCGACGAGCGCGCCCGCCTGGCCCGGGTAGGTCCGGAGCAGCGCAGCCTCAGTACGCACGGTGTCCCGACGGTAGCGTCGGCGAAGCTTCCCGATCACGGCGTCAGCCAGCGCGGCCACGAGGCGCGCGATCACGGCCTTCGTGAGCGCATCCGGAGTGTCGGGGGGCGGGGGAAACGCTCGGAACAGCCAGTCGCGCACGGCGTGCAGGAGCAACGTCCGCAGCCAGAGGCTCGGTCGGTCGCCAGGCTGCGTCAGTAAGCGCCGGAGGCGTTCGGCGTCCTGTGGATCGACGAAGCAGAGAGAGTCCGCCGTGGCGCATCTCCCGCTGGAGCCCCGAGGGTGCCACCCCGGCCAAGCCGTCGGGAGCGGCGGTTCGGGTGCGCAGCCCTAGGCCGGGGAAGGACCGGTCTTAACTGTCGTCGAGGGCGCGGTGTGGGCCGCCGCAACCCGGGCACTGCACCTTGTCCTCATTCCGCCCCCCGTTCCTGTTCCGATCCACGCGTGTCGGCGTCGCGGCCCGCGGCCCGAGATCGTTCAGGTCGTTGAAGCCTGCGAGGGTTATCCACGAGCCAGCGACAAGCAGGTAGATGACGGCAGGGACGGCTAGCACCCAGCTGACGATTCGATGCCAGCCGAGCCAGTCCTCCGGCGCGAGCAGCCACCGTCGCCACGTCGACCCGGGGGGCAGGAGCCAGAGCACGAACTCGCGCAGCGGCCACGACGGCATCTGGCCGGTCCTGAGAAATACGTACGCATGGAGGCCGAGGAGTAGCACTCCCGCGAGGAGGAGGGCAGATCCTGCCGCTATTGTACAGTACGCACTGAACCTCTCCCCCCGACTACCCACGCTCGCGCAGCCGCCACTGCGGGCAGCGATCACAACACAGATCGACGATAGCAAATACCGGTCGGCACATGAGCGCTCGCCCCCTATGCCAGCTACTCCCCCTCTAGCCTTCTCCGCTTCACCTTCGCCCGCCGGGCCTCCGCGGCCTTACGGCCGATCTCCGCGCGGCGCTCAGGCGTCAGCTTCTTGGCGCGCCTCTTCCTGCCCTGTTCTCCAGGTCAAGCATCTCGTGTGCGCCGCACCTCTTGGCATCCTCGCGAAGGGCCAGGAGCTCGTTCAGCTCCCGCTGAAAGTCGGGGTGGCGAAGCCGGTAGCGCCAGCGCCGCGTCGGCCGCGTCCAGCGCTCGCCCGTCGGCCGCGTCCCCTCTGCACCTCGGCATCGGGCGCTCCAGGTGTGCGGCTGTGAGTCAACGCGGAGAGGTCCACGGCGCGGGGCGTGCGGGTGGGGAGGCGCGCACGCCTACTTACCTCCCCTCGAGCAGGGCGGCGGCCAAGGTGGTGACGACAAGGTCACTCCCTTCCGGGGACATGCCTGCAGCTTCAAGACACTTCCGGAAGTGCGGAAGCGCCTCGCGGAGGGCCGCGTGGCCAATGCGACGGTCCTCGGCGCGCAACCGCTCCATCGCCTCGAAGTCTTCGTTCTCAAGCTCCCAAACCTGCTTCCCGAGAATCCTGAGATGCTCCCGCTCAGTGGCCTTCAGACGAGCCTTCAGACGCTCGTCCCCCGAGACGCGCGCCGCCGCCGCCGCCGCCATGCGGTCAACGCAGGCGGCACCGACACGCCGGAAGATCTCGCGGTCTCGGTCCGTGAGCGCCCGCTCGAGCTCCTCGCGGCGCTTGTCAGCGCCGGACTTCCGTCCGCGCAGCAGCACGGGGACATTCCGCACGTAGGAGTATTCGGGCAAGCGCAGCTCCTCGAGGTGCACCCCAACGAGCCGCTTCGCCTCGAGGCGTTCGATCCTTGCCCAGGAGCCTTCGCGGCCCCCGATGAAGCGCAGGCGTATGTCGACGTGCCAGCCCGTAGGGGTAATGTCAAGCCAGACGCGCCCGGCGTCATTCGCACGCTCGGCTGACAGCCTGAGGCGGCCGTCGCCTCCGCCCGAGGTCGAATACTGCCTCAGGAAGAACATGGGGTGCATTCTCTCCAGGATCAGCACGTGGGTTTCCTTCAGAGTACACTGCTGATTGGCGCAGTGGAGCTCCCAGAGGTTGAAGGTCTCGCTTCTCTTCCGTTCCGACCAGACCTCGAGGTCGAGCCCGCAGAACGACGGCAGGGGGTCGCGGGCGTCCCACCAGCACCCGGCGGCCGGAAGGTCCGCCAGATCCGCGCTGGCGGGCAAGAAAAGGCTCGCAGCGGCACCGAGGACGAGCCCGCCAACCGCAGCGCCTCGCGCGAGGTGGCGCACCATTACCGCCAGTATGGCCTTCTCCTCAGGGTATGGACCGGTCAATCGATCGCATGGTGTGAGTCGCCCTCATCGCAGGGCATGTACCCGCACGCCTTCCCGACGAGCTCGTCGTCGCGGCCGCAGGGATAGCCCAGTTGGATGAACGCCTCGACGACTTGGGCCTCGTCCTCGAGAGCGAACTCCAGGTACTCGCCGTTGTGGACGCTCATGAGGAAGCGCCCAAAGCGCTTCTGGATCGTGCTTGGGCCACGGACACGGCGGCCCGGGCCCGGGCGATCAGGGCGATCGCCTGGCGGCGGGGCGACTCCTTGCGGGCCAGCTCGTCGCCAAGGTCGTCGGGCACCGGAGGATGATCACGCGACGTGGCGGCGTACATAAAGACGCGGCCCCACTGCCGCTTGAGGAACTGTGGCCACAGTTCGACCGAGCGATACGCCGCAAAGACCGCCTCAAAGTCCTGCACGGTGCAGGCGAGGGCGAGGTCGAAGTCGTCACTCATGCGCCGATCCGGAGCCGTCCCGCCTCACGCTGAGGGGCGCTTCTGGTCCCGATCATCGCGGGCGGCCCGGAGAGCGTCGAAGGCTGTCGTCCCCGCGCGCACCAGGCGCCGCATGAACTCGGCGAAGGCCCGCGCGTCCCGCCGCTGGCGCTCGTCGAGCCGGTACACAACGACGCGGTGGCGCCAGATCCCGAGGACCTTCTGCGCCCGGTGCTCTTTGGCTAGCTGTTCGGCCGCCTCGAGGCTCGTCGTCAGGAACGGACCGCGATCGCGGCAGAACCAGGAGCGACAGGCGTAGCCAGCGGTGAGCGATTCGATGAAGGCGGCGGTTTCTGTCGCGTCAGTACGGAGAGGGAGGAGCCCGAGAGGCGCGGGGGTCCATTCGCGATGCTGGGTCATCGCGCCCCTCCTTTCCGCGCCCGCGTCGTGGCCTTCGCCCACCGGGCCTGGACGGCGCGGCGCAGGATCTCCGACCGCTCCTCTTTCGGTACGCCCTGCCACCGGGCCTTGCCGCCCTTCCGGCCGAGAGCGGCGGCGTGGGGGTTTTTGCGCTTCCTCGCCATTCCGCCGCTACCATAGCACAATACAAGGCGCTCCGAAAATAGACTTGACATGATAGAAGGCGTCTTGTACAAACAGCGCAAGAAAGCTCGGCGGTTGCATACGATCGGCGACAGCGACGGAGATGGCCCCGCGGCGGCTGGCACCGCCGGGGACCGTGGGCCCCACAACCCGCACCCCACGAAGAGGAGGAGTTATGGCAACCAGTACAAAGCGCAGCACAGGCCGCCCCTCGAAGCCGGTCACGCTGGCCGACGTCGAGATCCGCTGGAAGGAGACGCACACCGAGCGCGAGCGCCGGATCAGCGGCCTCGACCTCGCCCAGCTGATCCGCCGCTCGCTGTTCCTGGGCAAGACGGACCCGGGCGAAACGCCCCTCTGGCAGTACCGCCTGCGGGGGCTCTCGGCGCTGCTGTTCCCCGAGGGGGGTGTCAGCGTCTACGAGTCCGACGCCCGGGCGCTGCTCTCCGACCTCCTGGCCGACGCCGCGGCCGGCGTCGAGTACGACAACACGGCGCTGCTCGATTTCGCCCGGACGGTGATGATCGAGCCGAAGGGGGGCCGCTCATGAGCGCCGCCCTCGTGCCGACGGCCCCGGGCCCGCTCGGCGCCTCGCCCCGGCGGCTCGCCGACCACCTGCCGGCGTTCCTCGGCTGGCTCCAGTTCGTCCGGGGCCGCTCCCCGCACACCCTGGCGGCCTACCGGCGCGACCTGGAGGCGTTCCTCGCCTTCCTCGGCGAGCACGGCCTCGAGCAGGCCGACCAGGTGACCCACCGGGTGGTGGAGGGCTACCTGGCGTGGCGCCTGCACCGCCTCGGCCGGAAGCCCGCGAGCGTGAATCGCGCTCGGCACGCGCTCAAGACGTTCTGGCGCTGGCTCCGGCGCGAGGGGTACGCCACCGGCGACCCGGCCGGCGACACCTACCCCTTCCGGGAACTGAAGCGGCTACCGCGGTACCTGCCGATCCCCGAGCAGGAGCGCCTGCTGGCGGCCCTGGCCGAGGACCGGAGCCTGGACGGTCGCCGGGACTACGCCCTGATCGCGACGGCGCTCCTCACGGGCCTCCGCGTCAGCGAGCTCGCGAGCCTCCGGGTCGACGACGTTGATCTCGAATCCGGCCGCCTGAGGGTGATCGGCAAGGGCGACAAGGAGCGCGAGGTGCCGATCATCCCGCGCCTGGCCGCGATCCTGCGGGAGTACCTGACGGAGGTCCGGCCGCGGCTCGTGGAGCGGCCGATCCGGGGGCGTCTGCGGCGATCGCCCCGGGGACGACGCTGGCTGGTCGAGTACCGGCTCGGCGGGGTCCGGCGCTCCTTCACGACCGGCACGACGGACCGGGCCGAGGCCGAGCGCATCATGGCCGAACGGCTGGCCGACCTCCGGTTCAGGCAGCTCTCCCCGTACCTGTTCGTGCGGGCCGGCCAGGCCGGGGGCTACTGCCAGAAGCGGGGGACGGAGCCGCTGCTGACCCGTTCGCTGTTCCGCGCGATCCGGCGCCG
>DATLYJ010000007.1 GCA_035574915.1 Dehalococcoidia bacterium
GCGATGCGATGCGGGACGTGCTCGACCCGAGGCTGCGCGGCGGACGCCGCTAGGCCGGCCCTGAGTGGCCAACGAGGGCGTCGAGGATCTCTCGCATCTCGACGAAGAGGTCGTTGACGCGGACGCGCGAGTGCGCGTCCAGGGCCAGAGTCAGCGCGATGACGTCGTCGCCGCGCAGGTTCGACCAGGCCGGCAATCCGAGCAGGTGGCGCAGTTCCTGCTCGATCCGGCCCAGGCGTGCTTCGCCGTCGTCGGCTGGCTCCGTGGCAGTGCCTCCTCCGGGCGTGATGTTAAGCCGAAGCTGTGTCCGTTGCATCGGCAGCAGACTCGGATCTCCTTGTCCCTACATAGGGGCGGTGCTATGATCCGGCGCGAATTAGGGACATAATTCACAAAGTCGCCTGCAGCGGCCGGATTCCGCCCAGGCGCCCGCCGCAAGACTCAGAGCGAACGGAATGGAGTATCCGTGCTAAACGAGTTCGGGCGAGTCGGAGTCCTGTTCTTCTTCGCCATCCTGTTTCCCTCCATCCCGCTGGTAGCGTCGCTCGCGTTCAGGGTCCTGAAGATCCGCCCGGAGGCGCCGGACCCGGTGAAGACAGCCATCTATGAGTGCGGCGTGGAGACCGAGGGAGACTCCTGGGTGCAGTTCAACTTCCGGTACTACCTCATCGCCCTGCTGTTCGTAATCATCGACGTCGAGGTGGTCTTCCTCTACACCTGGGCCGTGGCCTTCCGGGACCAGCTCGTGGTCGGCTTCATCGAGGCCATGACCTTCATCGCCATCCTCGCTGTCGGCTTCGTTTACGCCTGGCGCAAGCGCGCGCTGGAGTGGCGATGACCCTGGCCCTCACGGGAACCCAGGTCGCGGGGAGGCTCCGGTCAGCCTTTCCGGACGCTGTCATCGCCGAGGATGACGTCTCCGTCACGGTGCGCGCCGAACGCATCGTCGAAATTGCCCTCTACCTGCGAGATGACCCTGACTTCGACTGCAAGTACCTGAACAGCCTGACGGCGGTGGACTGGATCGACTACTTCGAAGTCGTGTATCACCTGTCGTCGCTCGCCAGGAACCATGCTCTCACGCTCAAGGCCCGCGCCGACCGGACCAGGGCCGGCGTGCCTTCGGTGATTTCAGTCTGGCAGGGGGCCGACCTGCAGGAGCGCGAGGTCTTCGACCTCATGGGCATCACTTTCGAAGGCCATCCGCGCATGAAGCGCATCTTTCTCTGGGAGGGCTTCCCAGGCCACCCGCTGCGCAAGGACTACCTCGCCCTGCCCGGCGGCTACAAGCCGGGACTACAGCGGTTCCCGTACGAGTTCCCGGAAGGCCAGAGCGAGTACCCCTACCTCGGGCGCTCCCCCCATGCCGACCTCATGCTGGGCACGGCCCACCTCGAGGCTGAGGCTGAGCCGGAGCTCTCCGGCCCGCCGCCGGCGGACGCGCGCCCGGTGCAGCCGACCGCCGGCCTTGCGGTGCCCCAGGGCGAGGAACCCGGCAAGCAGGCGGCCCGCGCCGGCAAGGAGACCGACCTGGAGGTGGTCGCGGAAAAGGCGAACGAGGACGACGTGCCGTGACCGAGATCCGCACTCCTCCCTACGTCGTCAATATCGGGCCGCAGCACCCCTCCACCCACGGAGTCTTCCGCGTGAAGGCGACCCTGGACGGGGAGCGCGTAATCGCCGCCGAGATGGTGTTGGGCTACCTGCACAGGAGCATGGAGAAGCTGGCGGAGGAGCGCACCTTCACCCAGAACATCCCCTTCACCGACCGGATGGACTACCTGGCGGCGATGACAGGGAACCTCGGCTACTGCCTCGCGGTCGAGAAGCTGGCCGGCATCGAGGTGCCGGAGCGGGCGCAATACCTGCGCGTCATCTTCGCCGAACTGCAGCGCATCGCCTCACATTGCATGGCGAACGGCACCTTCGTGAACGACTGCGGCGCCTGGCAGACACCCCTGATGTACATGTTCCGCGAGCGTGAGCGCATTCTGGACCTTTTCGAGATGACTTGCGGCGCCCGCCTGACCACGAACTACATGCGCATCGGCGGCGTGTCGTTCGACGTGCCGGACGAGTGGTACCCGGCGATAGAGTCTCTCATTAACGACCTTCCAGAGCGCATCGCCGAGTACGAAGACCTGCTGCTCGACAACGAAATCCTCCTGGCCCGTGGCCGCGACGTCGGCGTACTGAAGCCCGATGTCGCCATCAACGCTTCTGCCAGCGGCCCCCTGCTGCGGGGCTGTGGCATCGCCTGGGACATCCGCAAGGCCGACCCTTACTGCGTCTACGACCGCATGCAGTTCGACATTCCCGTGGGGCACAACGGCGACTGTTTCGACCGCTTCGTGGTGCGCATGGAGGAGATGAAGCAGAGCCTGCGCATCATCAGGCAGGCCTACGAAGAGCTTCCCGGCGGGCCTGTCAACGTCCCTATCCCCCTGGCCCTGAGGCCGGAACCCGGAGAGGCGTACGCGCGCATCGAGTCGCCCAAGGGTGAGCTTGGCTTCTACGTGGTGAGCGACGGCGGCCCGACGCCCTACCGCTGGCACGTCCGCTCGCCGTCGTTCATCAACCTGACGGTGCTGAACGACATGGTCGTCGGCCACTCGTTAGCCGACGCCATCGTGACCCTGGGAAGCATCGACATCAATGTGGGGGAGATCGACCGGTGAGGTTGCTCAACTGGTACGACTTCGACCCCTTCCGCGAGCTGTACGAGTGGCTCGCAAAGCACACCGAGGACTGGGTCGTGTACCTGGTCAGCGCGATTGTGGGCTGTGTCGGCATCCTGACGTTTGTCGGCCTGGGCGCGCTGATCAACGTCTGGTTGGAGCGCAGGATTATCGGCCGGATGCAGGTGCGCCGCGGCCCGAACCGGGTGGGCCCCTGGGGCCTGCTGCAACCAGTGGCGGACGCGATCAAGCTGATCCAGAAGGAGGTCCTGCAGCCGGACCTGGCCGATAGCAAGCTCTTCAGCCTGCCGCCGATCCTCGTCTTCATCCCGGCGATGCTCAGCTTTGCCGTGTTCGCCTGGGCGCCCGATATGGTCCTCGCGAACCTCGACGTGGGCGTCCTTTACCTGCTAGCGCTTTCGTCCATCACGGCGCTGGCGGTCTTCATCGCTGGTTGGGCCTCGAACAACAAGTATGCCCTGCTCGGGGCGATGCGCGTGATCGCCATGATGGTGAGCTATGAAGCGCCGATGGTCATGGCGCTGCTCGGGCCAGTCCTCTTCGTTGGCACCATGAGCGTGGCCGGGCTTGTCGCCTGGCAGTCCCATTACGGGCCGCTGGCGATCTACGTCCCGATCTCGCTCGTGGTCTACATCGTGTCCGCCACGGCCGAGCTGAACAGGACGCCGGCGGACATAGCCGAGGCCGAGTCCGAAATCGTTGCCGGTTACCACACCGAGTACTCGGGCATGAAATGGGGCCTGTTCTACGCCGTGGAGCTCGTGAACTCGCTCGCCGTCTCGGCGATCGTCGCCAGCCTCTTCTTCGGGGGCTGGTGGCTCGGCGGCCTGGAGGAGTTCGTCCCGCCCTGGATCATCTTCATCGTGAAGACCTACATCTTCTACTTCGGGCTGATCTGGCTGCGCGGGACGCTGCCGCGCTTCCGGATCGACCAGCTGATGGCGCTGGCCTGGAAGATGCTGTTGCCCCTGGGGCTGATCAACGCCGGCATCCTTGCCACGGAAGTGCTGATCTGGCGGGAAGCGGATCTGGGCGACTGGGTCCTGGCCGTATTCGCTGTCGTGAACATCGCCCTGGCTGCCGGCCTCCTGATCCTGTTCTTCCGCGTAATCACCGCAAGGCTGTACCGCCTGCCGCGGCGCCCGGTCCTGGTGCCGACAATCCAGGTGCCTTCGCTGCCTGCGCCCAAGACCACAGCTTCGTTGAACCCGCCGGCGGCCGCGCCTTGAACAAGAGGCAGGGAGGCGAATGGACGATACCGCGGTAGTCATTGCCTTCTGGGTGCTGGCCATCCTCACGATTGTCAGCGCCCTCATGGTGGCTCTGGTCAGGGACCTCATCCACGCCGTCCTTTTCCTGATCCTCTCCTTCGTCGGCGTGGCGGGCCTGTACATAACGCTCTCCGCGGACTTCGTGGCCGTGGTGCAGGTGCTGATCTACGCGGGCGCCATCTCCGTCCTGATGCTGTTCTCGATCCTGCTGACGCCGCGATCGGCGCGCGACAACGCGCCGGTCAACTACTCGGCGCCGATCGCGTCGCTGGCCATCCTCCTGTCCGTGGTGCTCATCTACGCGTCTGTCGAGACGAACTGGGCAAAGGCAAGCAACGATTTCGGCTCGACGGCGCGCGAAATTGGGAACGCCTTGCTCGACCCTTACGTGCTGCCCTTCGAGGTCGCCTCGGTCTTGCTCGTGGTGGCGATGGTGGGGGCGATCATCCTGGTACGGCCCTCCGAGGAAGCGCCGGCTGAAGGGGAGCAGGCTTGATCGAGATCGAGCACGTCCTGGTAGTCGGCGGCATCCTGTTCAGCATCGGGCTCTATGTCGCGCTGTCGCGGCGGAACGCCGTCGGAGTGCTCATGGGCGTCGAGCTCATGCTGAACTCCGTGAACGTGAACCTCATTGGCTTCGCCAGGCTGGCGGAGTCGCCAACGCCGATCACGGGGCAGGTGTTCTCGGTCTTCGTGATTACGGTCGCGGCCGCCGAGGCTGCGGTTGCGCTGGCGTTGGCCGTCTCGGTCTACCGATACCGCCAGTCGATCGATGTCGACAAGCTGGACCTGCTGAAGTGGTGAGCCGGCATGTGGACTAAGCTCATCGAGGTCAAGAACGGCTACGTGGCCAAGGTCTGGAAGGACCTGTATGACGCCGAAGGCGTGGCCGTCCGCATCGTGCCGCCGCTGACCGCCGCGTACTCCTGGTCGGCGCCACGGGAGATCTGGGTCCCGGACTCGAAGACGCACGTGGCCGCTGAGATCCTGAGGAAGGTCTGATGCTGGACCAGATCAAGGAGGAGGCGGTCTGGGCAATCTTCTTCGCGCCCGTCGTCTCCTTCGTCCTCATCGTCGCAATCCAGAAGTCGCAGCAGAGGCTGTGCGGCTACGTCGGAATACTAGCCGTCGCCGTTTCGCTGGTGCTGTCTCTGTGGACGCTGGACAGCGCCTTCCAGGCCGACGGCCACCGCTTCGCCTTCCCGAGCCACGAGTGGCTGGCCTTCGCTGACCTGCGCATCAACATGGGCCTGAATGTCGACGGCCTGACCGCGGTGATGCTGGTCGTTGTGAGCTCGGTGTCGTTCCTGGTGCAGTTCTACTCGCAGGGGTACATGGCTGGCGACGGAGGTTACTGGCGTTACTACGCTTACCTCTCGCTCTTCACCGCGTCGATGCTCGGGTTGGTCCTCATGGACAACCTGATCGGCATTTACGTGTTCTGGGAGATGGTCGGTCTGTGCTCCTTCCTGCTCATCGGTTTCTGGTTCCACAAGCCGGAGGCCGCCGCCGCGGCCAAGAAGGCGTTCCTCGTCACCCGGGCCGGCGACCTCGGCTTTCTGCTCGCCATCCTGCTGATTTTTGCCCACACGGGCACCTTCGACGTGCGCGAGATCCACGAGCTCGCGATCGCGGGCCAGATCGGGAGCACGGCGCTGACCTTCTTCGCCCTGGGCATCTTCGCGGGCGCTGCCGGTAAGTCCGCCCAGGTGCCGTTCCACGTGTGGTTGCCGGACGCGATGGAGGGCCCGACGCCCGTCAGCGCCCTGATCCACGCCGCGACGATGGTCGCCGCGGGCGTGTACCTGGTGGCGCGCATGTTCCCGGTGTTTCACGAGAGCGCCGACGCCATGGCCGTCGTGGGCGCCATCGGCGGCGTGACGGCGATTAGCGCCGCGCTGCTGGGCATTGTGATGACGGACATCAAGCGCGTCCTGGCGTATTCGACGATCAGTCAGCTCGGCTACATGATGCTCGCCCTCGGCGTGGGTGGGTACGTGGCGGCGATCTTTCACCTGTTCACGCATGCCTTCTTCAAAGCGTTGCTCTTCCTCGGCTCAGGCAGCGTGAACCACGCGACGAACACCTTCGATATGCGCCTCATGGGCGGTCTGCGGTCGAAAATGCCCGTGACCTTCTGGACGTTCGTGATCGGCAGTCTGAGCCTGGCCGGCATCTTTCCGCTTGCGGGCTTCTGGAGCAAGGACGAGATCCTTACCGACGCCTGGCATAACGAACGCTACCTGTTCGTGATCGCGCTCATCACGGCCGGCCTTACTGCCTTCTACATGTTCCGGGCGATCTTCATGACCTTCGGGGGCGAGTACCGCGGCGGCGCTCAGCCCGAGCACGGCTCCCACGACGCCCACCACGGCGAGCCGCACGAGTCGCCGCCGGTAATGGCCTTGCCGCTCATGATCCTGGCAGTGCCGGCGACGGTCATCGGCCTGGCCAACACGCCGGACTGGCTCTTCGGCCACCAGATCGGGGACCTGCTGCACGGGGCGCTGCCGCCAGAGGTGGAGCTGCACGCGGCCGAATTCGAAGTGGGCATAGCAGCGGCGTCTACGCTGGTGGCGCTGGCGGGCATCGGCCTGGCGTGGGCGATCTACAGCGCGAAGCTGATCTCGGCGGACGGCCTGCGAGAGTTCTTCGGGCCCTTCCACCGCGATCTGGTGAACAAGTACTACCTCGACTTCCTGTACGAGAAAGTGATCGTCGGCTTTCTCTTCTACCAGGTGATAGGCGGCGCGCTGAGCTGGTTCGATACCCACATCGTGGACGGCGCCGTTAATGGCGCCGGCAGGGTGATCCGCGGCATTGGCGGCGCCGTGCGCTACCTGCAGAGCGGGCAGTTTCAGGCGTACGGCACCATTGGCTTCGCCGGCGTGTTGTTTACCGTAATCGTGGTCCTGGTGCTGAACCCGCCATGAAGCTGAGACTCTGGCCTCCGCGATTCGGGCGCGCTGCCGCGCGCGAAGAGGTGCACCGGTGCTGACGGCTCTGATCGTGGTGCCGCTGATCGGCGCCGTGGCTTCGATGGCTCTGCCGAAGGAGCGCGAGGAGAGCGCGCGCTGGGTCGCGTTACTGTTCACTGCCATCGCGCTGGTGGCCGCCGGAAATGTCTTCTTCGCGCTGGACACAGCAGACGCCGGGCTCCAGTTCGTCGACCGGGCAACGTGGATCGATTCCGAGGTGCTGAGCTTCGACGTGCAGTACTTCGTGGGCGTCGACGGCCTGAGCGCGACGCTGGTGTTGCTGACGGGCATCCTCTTCGTCGTGGCTACGCTCGTCTCGTTCAACATCACGTTGCGCCCGCGCGAGTACTTCATGTGGCTCCTGCTGCTCGAGGCGGCTGTCATGGGCGTCTTCGTGTCGCAGGACCTGATCCTCTTCTTCCTGTTCTGGGAAGGCGAGCTGGTCCCGATGTTCTTCCTGATCTCGATCTGGGGGACGGGGCGCAAGGAGTACAGCGCCATCAAGTTCGTGTTGTACACGCTGGCCGGCTCGGCACTGATGCTGGTGGGCTTCCTGGTGCTCGGCTTCTCCCAGGGCACCTTCGACATGCAGGCGCTGGCCGAGGCGGACATTACGGAGGCGGCGATATCGCTGCACGCGGTGTTCCTGCTGATCCTCGCCGCGTTCGCGATCAAGCTGCCGGTGTTCCCGCTACACACCTGGCTGCCGGACGCCCACACGGACGCGCCGACGGCCGTGTCGGTAATCCTGGCCGGCATCCTCCTGAAGATGGGCGGCTACGGCTTGATCCGGATTAACGCGGGCATCCTGCCGGAACAGTTCGATGACTTTGCCCCCTACCTGGCGGGCTTGGCGGCGGTTAGCGTCCTTTACGGCGCCGTGCTCACCATGCGGCAGCAAGACCTGAAGCGCCTCATCGCCTACTCCAGCGTGAGCCACATGGGTTACGTGCTGCTCGGCGCCTCGGCGCTGGGCGAGATCGGCCTGACGGGGGCGTCTCTGCAGATGTTCACGCACGGCACTATAACTGCCCTCCTCTTCGTCATGGTCGGGCTCATCTACGACCGCGCCCACACGCGCCAGATTGCCGACCTGTCCGGCCTGGCGCACCGAATGCCCCTTGCGGCGACGTTCTTCGTGGTGGCGGGCCTGGCGTCGCTGGGGCTGCCCACGATGTCGGGCTTCGTCGCTGAGCTGCTGGTGTTCCTGGGCAGCATCGAGGCTTTCGAGGTCCAGACCGTGCTGGCCGTCGTCGGGATACTTCTTTCGGCTGGATACATCCTCTGGACGGTCCAGCGAGTGATGTTCGGGCCGGAGAACCCGCGCTGGGCGTCCCTGCCGGACACCGACAACTGGTGGGAGTGGGCGAGTATGGCGACGCTGGCCGCGCTGATAATCGCCATCGGCATCTACCCTTCGATCGTCGTGGACACGCTGGAGAACGGCGTCCTGCGGACAATGGAGTTCATCTAGGCCATGTGGGACGACCTGGACAAGCTGGGGCCGGTTCTCGCAATGGGCGGCGTCGCGACGCTGATCCTGGTCTGGGGCTTTCTGCCGCGTGGCCGCATTCCCGCGCCGCGCAACACGGCCCTCCTGGCGGTAGCGCTGCTCGGGCCCATACTGGCAGCGGCCTGGGCCCTGTCACTGCTGACCCGCGATGAGGCCGGGTTCGCCTTCGCGAACTCGATGGTGCTTGACGACTTCTCCTACTTCTTCCACTTCCTGTTCGCCGGCATCGCGGCCGCGGTCCTGTTCTCGTCCCAGGACTACGGCAAGCGCTTCGGCGACCGGCAGCCCGAGTACTACGCCCTGGTGCTCCTGGCGAGCGGGGCGATGATGCTCCTGGCGGCGAGCCGCGACCTGATCCTTATCTACATCGCCTTGGAGCTTACGAGCATCAGCCAGTACATCATGGCGGCACTCCAGCGCGACGAACGCTCGAGCGAGGCCGGGATCAAGTACCTGCTTCTGGGCGCGGTCGCTTCCGCCGTCATCCTCTACGGCATGGCCTTCCTCTTCGGCATGACGGGAAGCACACGCCTCATCGCGCCGGCGGGCGAGCCAAGCATCGCCAGCGCCATCGCGGAGCGAGGCGAGGAGATGCGCGCCGGGCTGGTGCTATCGGTGGTGTTCCTGATCGCCGGCTTCGGCTTCAAGATGGCCGTGGTGCCCTTCCAGATGTGGGTGCCGGACGTGTACGAGGGCTCGCCGGCGCCTGTCGCGGCGTTCCTGTCCGTAGCCAGCAAGGCCGCCGGATTCGCGGCGGTAATGCGCATTTTCTTCGAAGGACTCACGGACGCGAGCATCAGCGGCGACTGGGCTGACATCTTCGCCGTGGTTGCGGCGGTATCGATGAGCGTGGGGAACGTGCTGGCGCTGGTGCAGTCGAACATCAAGCGCCTGCTCGGCTACAGCTCGATAGCGCAGGCGGGCAATTTCATGGTCGGGCTGGCGGCGATTTCGGCCGCGGGCGGCCTGGAGGGGGCGGCGAGCGGCGTGCTCTTCTTCCTCGCGGCCTACGCCTTCACGAACATGGCGGCTTTCGTCGTCGTGATCGTCATATCGGACCGGACTGGCAGCGACTTGATCGCGGACTATGGCGGCATGTGGCAGCGTGCGCCCGTGCTGGCGCTGGCGTTGACCCTGGCGCTGGTCTCGCTGACTGGCATTCCGCCGACCGTGGGCTTCATCGCCAAGGTCTACATCTTCAACGCCGCCGTCGAGAGCGACCTGGTATGGCTGGTCGTGATCGCGGTGCTCAACAGCGTCGTCTCGGCCTTCTACTACCTCCGGATTGCCGGCACGATGTTTCTCGCCGAACCGAGGTCGAGGGAGAGGATCGCTACCTCCTACCCGGTCCGGCTGGCCCTGGCGGTGGCGGCGGTGGGCATCCTCGCCCTGGGCATAGTGCCCTCGCCGTTGCTGGAGGTCGCCCAGGACGCCGCGGCGGTGTTCGCCGAATAGCGGCACCCTCTGTCCTTGTCATGACCGCGCGCAGGCTTCATCGAGTGGCCGTCACGCTCCCTGCCGGCGGCGCCGGGCGCCTGACACCCGGCATGTTGCGCCGTGTCGCCAGGGCGGTGATGAGGGCGGAGCGCGTCTCGACGGAGGTGGGCGTGGAGGTGGCGCTCGCGGGAAGCGACTCCGTGCGGGAGCTCAACCGCTTGTACCGCGGGCGCGACGAACCGACGGACGTGCTGTCGTTCGCGGCCGCGGAGTCCGCGGTCGCCTTCCCCGAGACCCCAGGCGAGGCCCCCTCTCTGGGCGAGGTCGTCGTCTGCCTGGAGGTGGCGGAGGAGCAAGCCCGTGCGGCGGGCAACCCCGTCGAGGCCGAGGCGGCCCACCTCGTCGTGCACGGACTGCTGCACATCCTGGGCTACGACCACGAGGATGTCGCGGGCGCCGAGCGCATGCAGGCCAGGGAGGACGAGCTGCTCCGCGGCCTCGGCTATGCCGGCCAGTTCTCACACGGCCACTGAGCCAGATGACGATGCGTCCCCATCCTGGCAGGGGCGCGACGGATGGCCGGAGTATTGGGCTTCGCGG
Organism: Dehalococcoidia bacterium; assembly: GCA_035574915.1. Taxonomy (NCBI): domain Bacteria; kingdom Bacillati; phylum Chloroflexota; class Dehalococcoidia; species Dehalococcoidia bacterium. The sequence goes on from DATLYJ010000007.1 coordinate 10,499, forward strand.
CCAGCGGCGATGGTTCCGGGTCCGGCCTTCGACGGCCCGCAGGCGGGCGCCGGCGGCGGACCGCGGAACGGCGCAGGCGGCTCCGGGAGTGCGGTCCGGGGCGCGGTTATACTTTCGGACGTGAGCAGCACCAGCCAGGACGTGGTGCGCCGCGTCTTCGAAGCCACGAACGCGAGGGATGTCGAAGGCCTCCGCGGGCTCTACGCGCCCGAGTTCCGCCTCAACGGTACGACCACAACCTTCGATGAGTTCGCCACGGGGTTCGGCCAGTTCTTCGCTGCCTTTCCGGACGCTCGAGGCGCGGTCGACCAGTATGTCGTCGAGGGCGGGACTGTGGCTGCTCGCTGGACGACGGAGGCCACTCATCTCGGGGACTACGCCGGGGCGCCGGCCACGGGGCGGCGTGTCTCCTGGCACGGCACCACGATGTACCGCATCGAGGGCGGGAAGGTGGTAGAGATGTGGCAGACAGCCGACCTCCTGGACCTGATGCAGCAGATCGGCGCCGTTGTCCCGGCACGACGGACGGCGGGCGGCGGCCCGATTCGCTTTCAGGTGCGTCCGTCCAGGAACGGCGACGGCGCCCCTGGCGGACCTCTCTAGTCACGAGTTCGTTACACTGCGGGGCCTAACGCCGATGCGCCCTAACATGCGCGATCCGTAGGCTGCTTACGCGCGCGAGGGGCGCGCGAGAGGGGCCGAAGGAGGTACGAAGATGCCGCAAGCGCTGGCCATGGCCTACGGCCTGGACTGGGAGACAGAGATCCGCAGCTTCTGGAGCTGGTACAAGGACGCGCGTGAAGCGATTGAAGGCGCCGAGTCCTCATCGCTGGTGCGGGAACTAGTGGCGGGCCAGGAGCAAGCGATCGAGGAGGCTGCCATCAAAGAGAGCCAGCCGGAGGTCGCGCGGCTGGTCCTGCGGGTTGCGGTCGCGCTCGTCGGGCTGCACTACGCCTCGAACCAGAAATTGCTCGCTGCCTTGCGCGAGCAAGGAGTCCTGCAGATGCCGGTCCCGGCCCCGGAGGCGCCCTAGTCCGGCTCGGCGGCTTCGTCGCGCCTGGGCCGGCGGGCGCCCTACTGCGCGCGGAAGGTGACGACGGTGCCGTTCACGTTGACCACGTAGTCCTGGCCGGATGTGAAGTTGCTGCCCAGGCTAATGCTCAGGTCGTACTGGCCGTAGATGGCGGTGCACACGGGATTGCCAGCCGGCAGCGTGTTGTAGACGGCGATTCTGATCTCGTTGCCGGAACGGCTGAGCTCGTAGCCGTCGGCCCGGGCGCAACCGCTGGGAAGGCCCGCCTTGACCTGCAGGCGGTACTGGGGCGGGAACGACTCGAGCACGGTGATCCCAGCGGCATCTATCGGCGCCAGGACGCGCACTGTGGCCTGCCCGGCACCGCTGCCCGGCGTTGGCGTGCGCCCAGGGGCAGGTGTGTCCCGGCCGGGCAGGGGCGTGCCACCTGCAGGCAGGGTGGGAGTCTCACGCGCGGGCGGAGAGGGCGTCTCTCCGATGCCGAGCCCCGGGTCGGCCGGGCGGGCGTCGGGCGTGGGGGCCATGGCCCCCTCTCCGTCCCCGTCTCCAGCCGCCCCGAAGGCCGTGTAGCCGGCGATGGCGACGACGACGGCCACGACCGCGGCTGCCAGGGCTAGCGCTCTCCTCTCCTTCACTGGGACCACCTCTCCAGCTTAGCTCTACAGTTAGGACGCCGGCGCAGGCCGCGATGTTCCCTTGCCCGGCCGGAGACAACGGGAGCATCATCACAGAGCCACGCCGACACCGATCGGGCGGGCGCGCAGTAGATGGGGAGGGCCGATGCCGGTCTCGTTTACCAGGGAAGAAGCGTATTCGTATCTCGACAGCCGCCCTGGCTGGCTGATCCTCACCACCATTGGCCGGGACGGCTATCCGCATTCGGTCCCGATCGGCTACTTCAGGGTCGGCGAGGACATCTACGTCGGCGGAAGGGAAGGCACCCAGCGGCTGAGGAACGTGGAGCGCAACCCGAAGGTCGCGGCGCTCGTCGAGAGCGGCAGTTCGATGCAGGACATACGTGGCCTCATGGTCCAGGGCGACGCCGAGGTGGTCCGCGACCCGGCTCGGGTCCTGGAACTGGTGCGTGAAGCGGCACGGCGCCGGGGCACGCCGGAGTCAGACCTGCCGAAGGAGCCAAGGCCGGGCGTGGCCTACATCCGCATTCGGCCCCGGCGCTTCATCTCCTGGGACTACACACGCTCGTAGCCTGAGGCTCTAGCGACCCGTCTGGCGCAGGAAGGCGATGATCGCCGCGTTGACCTCGTCCGGCTTCTCCTGCTGGGTCCAGTGGCCGCAGTCGCTGATGAGCACCGTCCGCACGTTGGGGACGTGGCGTTCGATGCCGGCCGCCCCCTCCGGCCGGAGAATGGGGTCTTTGTCGGTCACGATCATGAGGGTGGGCTGCTCCACCTTCTGGCCGGCGAAGTGCGGCGTGGACTCCCAGTTAGCGTCGAAGTTCCGGTAGTAGTTGATCGGCCCGCGGAGGCCGCCCCTGGCGAAAGCTTCGACGTAGACGTCGAGGTCGGCGTCGCTGATCGCGGCAGGGTCGGCGCAGATCCGCCTCATCATGCCGCCAAGCGAGCCGCGCAGGTCGCGTTCCATGTTCGCCTCGGCGACGCCCTCGGCCTGGAAGGCGAGGATGTAGTTGAAGCGGCCGTCCGGCGTGGCGCGGAAGCGGTCGGTCGGCTTCACGTCGACGCGGGGTGTGAAGGGCACGTTCAGGGCGATGATGCGCTCGAAACGGTCGGGGCGGGCGAGCGCCAGGTGCCAGGTGATGATCGCTCCCCAGTCGTGCCCGGCTACGGCGCAGCGTTCGATGTCGAGCGCGTCGAGAAGGCCGACGATGTCAGCTTCGAGCTCCTGGATCGTGTACGCGGCGATCGCGTGGGGCTTGTCTGTCTCACCGTAGCCCCGCAGGTCCGGTGCGATAGCGCGGTAGCCGGCAGCGGCGAGCGCGGGAAGTTGGTAGCGCCAGGAGAAGGCGAGTTCCGGGAAGCCGTGCAGCAGCAGGACCGGGTAGCCCTGGCCCGCTTCCAGGTAGTGCATGCGGATGCCGTTGGTCTCAGCGTAGCCGTGGCGCCAGGGTTCGGTCATGTCATGCGCTCCGGTGTCAGGGCGTCGAGGTCCAGGGCGGGGTGCCAGATTATGCCTTCCAATAGCATGTCCACATCATTGACCCGCGGCAGCAGCCGCCAGTCCAGGTGCGTGGCCATCCGCATGGCCGACACGGCGGCATCGAAGGCGTCCTCCGACGAGGCCGCTACGCGCCGGAGGTGCTCCGGCATTGTCGCAAAGTGCTCCTGCAGGTACGCAAGACGCGTGTCCAGCCTGGACTTGTTCACCGGTCCCGTAAGCAGGCGTGGGTAGATTTCGACGACGAGGGGCAAGGCGGCCGCGTCGAATGGCCAGACCGCGAAGCCGGCCTCCCGTAGCATGTGCAGCACCGGCCAACCGCGGAGCGATCCCGTGCCCACGCTCCCCGACCCGCCGACCTGGAACAACGACTTGATCGCTATGCCTCCAACCGGCGGAAGGGCGAGGTCAGAAATGCGGTAGTGGTCCTCGCGGCGGGGCAGGTCCGGCCGGGGGCCGCGGCCACCGCCCCAGAAGGGCGGCTGCCGGTCAGAGAGCCAGCGCTCGGCCTCGGAGCAAGCCAGCGCCCACAACTGAGGAGCGGACGACAGTCCGAGACGGCGCACGAACCACGCAGGCGCCGAGAAGCCGAAATCGAAGCCAGCAATCAGCATCGGGTCTTCGGCCGCGAGCTCGATCAAATGCCTGGCGACCTGCTCGCGACCGCGGCCGCACTCGAGATGTACCAGCCGGCCGTCACTGGCTTCCGCGAGCCAGATCTTCTTCTCGGCGCCGCTCTTGGCGCCGGACCAGTCGATGGCCACGAACCGCATGGCGCCAGCGTACACAAACAGGAGTATGTGCTAACAGCTATGCACGGGACGCCTCCAGCCCCTGCCCTCTGCGGCCTGCAGTCGGTACCCTGATCTCATGGCAAATCGATTGGCGGACGAGACCAGCCCCTACCTCCTGCAGCACAAGGACAACCCGGTCGACTGGTACCCCTGGGGCGCGGAGGCGTTCGAGAAGGCGCGGGCGGAAGACAAGCCGATCCTCCTCTCGGTCGGCTACTCCGCGTGTCACTGGTGCCACGTCATGGAGCACGAGTCCTTCGAGGACCCGGACGTGGCGCGGCTGATGAATGAGCTGTACGTGAACATCAAAGTGGACCGCGAGGAGCGCCCGGACGTCGACGCCATCTACATGCAGGCAGTGCAAGCGCTCACGGGCCGCGGCGGCTGGCCGATGACGGTCTTCCTGACCCCGGACGGGCGGCCCTTCTACGGCGGCACCTACTACCCGCCGGAGGACCGGCACGGCCTGCCCAGCTTCAGCCGAGTCCTGACGTCGATCGCCCAGGTGTATCGAGCGAACCGCGGCGACGTGGAGAAGGCGGCGGGCCAGATCCAGAGCCAGCTCAGCGCCGTCGAGACCATCAGGCCGGGGAACGACTTGCTGACGGAGGACATCCTGCACGTCGCCTACGGCGCCATCGCCCAGAGCCACGACCGCGTAAACGGCGGCTTCGGTTCTGCGCCGAAGTTCCCGCAGCCGATGACGCTCGACTTCCTGCTGCGCTATCACCACCGCACCAAGAGCCCCGGCGCGCTCGAGATCGTCGAGCGCACCCTGCGACGAATGGCGCTCGGGGGCATGTACGACCAGGTCGGCGGCGGTTTTCACCGCTACGCCACGGACGCCGTCTGGCTCGTCCCGCACTTCGAGAAGATGCTGTACGACAACGCCCTCCTGGCGCGCGTCTATCTGGACGCCTATCGCGTTACGGGATTGGGCTTCTACCGGCGAGTCAGTACGGAGACCCTCGACTATGTCCTGCGGGAGATGACGCATCCGGACGGAGGCTTCTATTCGACGCAGGACGCGGACTCCGAGGGGGCGGAGGGCAAGTTCTTCGTCTGGACGCCAGAGGAAATCGCCGCGGCCCTCGAGGACGACGCCGAGATCATCGCGCGCTACTTCGGAGTCACCGACGAGGGCAACTTCGAAGGGCGCAACATCCTCCATGTCCCCGTGCCGGCGGAGGAGTTCGCGGCCCTCCACGGCATGGAGGAGCAAGACTTTGATGAGGTGCTCCGGCGCGCGAAGGCGAAGCTCTACGAAGCGCGCGAGAGGCGCGTCCACCCGGGACGCGACGAAAAGGTGCTGACGGCGTGGAACGGCATGATGATGCGCTCTCTCGCGGAGGCCGGCGCTCTGCTTGGCTCTGAGCGGTATCTCGAGGCCGCGGCGCGCAACGCCGACTTCATTCTCGCGAACCTGTTCGAAGATGGACGGCTGCTCCGCTCCTGGAAGGACGGGAGGGCGAAACTCCGGGGCTACCTCGAGGATTACGCGCTGCTCATCGACGGCCTGCTTGCCACCTATGAGGCGACTTTCGAGCTGCGCTACCTCCGCCGGGCGCTGGAGCTAGCGGACGACATGGTGCGGCTCTTCTGGGACGATGGCGTCCAGGGCTTCTTCGACACGGCCACGGACCACGAGACCCTCATCGCCCGCCCGCGCGACTTCTTCGACAACGCCACGCCGTCAGGGACCTCCGTTGCCGCGGACGTGATGCTCCGCATCGCCGTCCTCACCGGGGACACCGACCGCGAGCGGCGGGCGGTAGCCTGCCTGCGGGCGCTGGCCCCGGTGGTCCAGCGCGCGCCGAGCGGCTTCGGGCGCCTGCTGACGGCGCTCGACTTCCACCTGCGACCCATTCGGGAGGTGGCGGTGATCTGGCCGGAGCGGCCGGAGCAGGCGCGGCCCATCCTCGACGTGTTGCGCGAGTCGTATCGGCCGGACGTGGTGCTCGCCGGCGCTAGGGAGGGGGAGGGCGGCGACCTCACGCCGCTGCTCGAGGGCCGCGTCGCCGCCGGCGGCCAGGCGACCGCTTACGTCTGCGAGCGTTTCGTCTGCCAGGCGCCGGCCACGGACCCGGACGCGCTTCGCCGCCTCCTGAACGGCGAGACATAAGGGCCGGGCGGCCCTATAATGGGCCTCTCGAAAGGCACTCCGCCGAGCCGGCGTATCGGCTGGCGGCCAGGAGTTCGTCGGTTACGGCCGGGCTGCGCGCCCGGCCTGACAATTTGCCCCGCCGGGCAGGGGCCTGAGGTACGGGACATGGGCGACCGGAAGCGAGCGCAGATCGTAGGGGCGACCGGCTACGGCGGCCTGGGCATCCTGGAACTGCTACTTGAACACCCCGGATTCGAAGTTGCGTCGATCTCGGCGCGGGATGACGCCGGCCGGCGGATCGACGAGGTGTACCCGCACCTGACCGGCCGCTGCGAGATGGTCGTGGAGCCGCCGGACCGGGCGTCCATCGGCGAAGGGGTCGATGTCGTGGTCTTCGCGACGCCGGACCGCGTCTCGCAGGGCTACGCGCGGGGACTCGCCGACGCCGGCGTGCGTTTCATCGACTACTCCGGCGACTTCCGTTTCGCGAGCGAGGCCGATTACGCAGCCTACGCTCAGCGCCACCCCTCGATCGCCGAGGTGGGGCACCAGGCCCCGGAGTTGCTGGGCCGGGCCGTTTACGGCGTCTCGGAGCTGAACGCAGCGCGGATCGCGGCGGCGCCGATCGTGGGCAATCCCGGCTGCTTCGCCATGGGCATGATCCTGGGGCTGGCGCCGCTCTTCGCCGACGGGCTGGTCGAGGGCGGGTTGGTGGCGGTCGACGCGCTCACGGGCTCGTCGGGCGCGGGCAAGAAACCGGCGCCGCAGCAGCACTTCTCCCACCTCAACGATAACGTGGTGCCTTATCGGGTGCTCTCGCATCAGCACGTCGTGGAGTCGGAGCAGACGCTGGGGCGCCTGGGAAAGGCCTCCGGCGCGACGCTGGACTTCGTGCCCCACCTCCTGGGAACGACGCGCGGGATACTCAGTACGATGCACGCGACGCTCACGAAGACGGCCTCGCGGCAGGCACTGCTTGACCGCTACCGTGAGTTCTACGACGGCTCGCCCTTCGTCCGCATCCTCGACCAGCCGCCGACGCTCAAGGGCACGCTCGGCTCGAACTACTGCGACATCTCCCTCGCCCTGAGCGCCGACGGGAAGCGGGTAGTAGTCATGTCGTCGATCGACAACCTTCTCAAAGGGCAGAGCGGCTCGGCCGTGCAAAACCTCAACCTCATGTTCGGCTTCGATCAGGCGGCGGGCCTGACGCGCGGCCCGGTGTATCCCTGAGATGGCCACGGTTTCGATCGTCGAGGGCGGAGGAGTTACCGCGCCGGCCGGGTTCAGGGCGGGCGCCGTCTGCGCCGGCATGTACGCCGCCGGTCCGAAGGCGGGCGCGCTGGACCTCGCGATCCTGGTCTCCGACCGGCCGTGCCATGCGGCCGCCGTGTTCACCCGGAACCTCGTAAAGGGTGCGCCGGTGGTCCTGAGCCAGGAGCGCATTTCCGGCGGGTGCGTGCGCGCAGTAGTCGCGAACTCCGGCTGCTCGAACTCGCTGAACGGGCCGGGCGGCTATGACGACGCCAGGCTCATGACCGAGCTCGCGGCGGCGCACTGCGGCCTGAAGGCCGAGGAATTTGCGGTCGCCTCCACGGGTGTCACCGGCACGCGCATGCCTATGGACAAGGTCACGGCCGGCATTTCGCGCATCGTCCTGAAGCCAGACGGAGGTCACGAGTTTGCCCTGGCGATCATGACCACGGACACGAGGCCGAAGGAGGTCGCTGTACGGGTCGAGACGCCGTCCGGCCACTATCACATCGGTGGATGCGCCAAGGGGAGCGGCATGATCCATCCGGACATGGCGACGATGCTGGCTTACGTGACGACTGACGCCGACGTCGAGCCGGGTTTCCTCGCGGCCGCTCACCGGCGCGTCGCCGACGCTACGTTGAACATGGTCAGCGTGGACGGCGACACCAGTTGCTCAGACACGTTCATCATCCTGGCGAATGGCGCCGCCAGCCTGCCCCGGATCGAGGCCGGCACGCCGGAAGCCGAGGCGTTCGAGGGGGCCCTGCTGCGGGTCGCGACCCATCTTGCCCGCGAGATTGCCCGTGACGGCGAGGGCGCCGGGCGCTTGATGGAAGTGGCCGTGACAGGCGCGGCCTCCCTGGAGGACGCCCGGCGGGTCGCGCGCACGATCACCACGTCGCCCCTAGTGAAGACGGCAATCGCCGGCTGTGACCCCAACTGGGGCCGCATCCTGGTGGCGGCGGGGCGTGCGGGGGCCCGGCTAGAGGAAGCGAAGTGCACGCTAATGCTGCAGGGGCGGCTGCTCTTCGAGCGCGGCGCCGCCGTCCCCTTCCAGGAAGCGGAAATGCGAAAGTATCTCGACGCGCCGGAGGTGCGCATCGAGCTCGACCTCGGGCTGGGTGAGTCATCGGCGACAGCCTGGGGCTGCGACCTTACGACCGAGTACGTCCACATCAACGCCGACTACACGACTTAAGGGCTGGCCGGCGCCCGCCTGGCTCGGCGCCTCGCCAGGGCTGCGGACGAGGCGCTTCGTTAGACGTCAGGCAGACGCGCGGCAGGCATGCCCTCGGAGGCGAGCGCTAACATAAGGGCGATCGCCGTGATAGAGCCGGAAGAGCAGGAGCGGATGGAGGGGCAGGCGCCAAACGTCGCTACGGTGGCCGTGCTCGGGTTCATGGCCGGCCTGGTGCTGTGGGTGGGCGGCGCCTGCCTGGTGCTCGGCTCCGGCGGCGACGACACCGGGCGCCCCCTGACCCCCCGTAACATCTCCACGGCGCCCGCTGCCAGACCGACGGCCACGACCCTGCCTAACCGGACCAACTGCGCCGAGATCCGCGGCACGGAGTACCGCTCGGAAGCCGAGAGGCAGTGGTTCATCCAGAACTGTACCTGAGTCGGAGCAGCCTGGCCGCAGCGTCAGCCGGGGTTTCGAAGGCCGGGGGGCGGGTGCAACAATGCGCCAACTGCGGTAGACTCTGGCCTACCCTGACGTTTACGTGACCGTTTGGGAGGCTCCATGGGCGCGCTTTCCGGCCTTCGTATAGTCGACCTTGGCTGGGCGATGGCCGGCCCCCAGGCCACGCGCATCCTTGCGGACCTCGGCGCCGAGGTGATCAAGGTCGAGAGCAACGCGCGGCCGGACCAGGCGCGGACAACGTTCGGCCCGCATGTCGGCGAGCGGGGCATCAACAACAGCGGCTACTTCAACAACTTCAACCGCAACAAGCTGAGCGCCACCATCAACCTGTCGCTCCCGGAGGGCCGCGAGGTCTTCAAGAAGCTTGTCGCCATCTCCGACGGCGTGCTCGAAAACTTCAGCGCCGGCGTGATGAAGAAGTGGGGCCTGCACTATGAAGGCCTGCGAGCCGTGAAACCGGACATCGTCTACGTCAGCATGGCCGGCTTCGGCCACAGCGGACCATACGCTGACTACCAGACTTACGGCCCGACGGTACAGGCCGTGTCCGGACTGACCTTCCAGTCGGGCTTTCCGGACATGGCGCCCGCGGGCTGGGGCTTTTCCTACATGGACCACACGGGTGGCTACTTCGGCTGCATGGCAATGCTGCAGGCGCTGTTGTACCGCCGGCGCACCGGCAAGGGGCAGCACGTGGACCTTTCCCAGGTCGAAGCTGCCATTACCCTCACCGGCCCGGCTCTCCTCGACTACCAGGTGAACGGCCGGCCGTCGGCGCGCATCGGCAACGCCTCCGGCCACCCGACGATGGCGCCGCACGGCGTCTATCGCTGCGCTCCGGACGAGAGCGATGGTGGCGTCGGCGACGACGAGTGGGTGGCCATTGCCGTGGCGACCGAGGGGCAGTGGCAGGCCTTCACCTGCGCCGTCGGGCATCCGGAGTGGCAGCATGACCCGCGCTTCGAGACCTTCACGGCCCGCCTGGCGCACCAGCGCGAGCTCGACGGCCTGGTGGAGGAGTGGACGCGGCCCCGCTCGAACCTCGAGGTACAGCGCACGCTGCAAGCGGCCGGCGTGCCAGCGGGCAGGGTCCAGCGCTCGCGGGAGCTGTTCGAGGATGAGCCTCAGCTGGAGCACCGGCGCTTCTATCCTGTCCTCGACCACCCGGTGGTCGGGCGACATCGCGTGGACGGAATGCCGGCCGTCTTCTCGCGCACGCCAGCGGAGTTCAAGCGGGGCGGCCCCCTGATGGGCGAGGACAACGACTACGTTTTCGGGGAACTGCTCGGCATGCCCGAAGACGAGATCAGGCGGCTCGAGTCGGAGAAGGTGCTGTGGTGAGCGACCCAGTCGACCAGGCGCTGGAGGGCATCCGCGTCATCGAGCTCGCCGGGCCGGAAGGGGAGTGGTGCGGCAAGCTCTTCGCCGACATGGGCGCCGACGTCATCAAGGTGGAACCACCGCAGGGCGCGGCCAGCCGGAATATCGGGCCTTTCGTGGCGGACGTGCCCGACGGCGAGCGCAGCCTCTTCTTCTGGCACTACAACACCAGCAAGCGGTCCGTGACGCTGGACATCGAGACGGAGGAGGGCAGGCGCCTCCTGCGACGACTCATCGAGCGCGCCGACGTCTTCCTCGAGACGCTGCCGCCCGGCCGGGCGGCAGCGCTCGGCCTCGGATACGAGTCGCTGTCGGCGCGCAACCCCAGGCTGGTGCATGTCGCCCTCACTCCTTTCGGGCAGACCGGGCCGTATGTCGACGCCGGTTATCAGACGACCGACCTCGTGACCATGGCCCTCGGAGGCCCCATGCAGTCCTGCGGCTACAGCCTGGAGGACGGCGACCTTCCTCCCGTGCGTCCGGGGCCGTATCACAGCTACCACACCGGCTCGCACTACGCCTTTATCGCCGCCCTTGCGGCGCTCTGGGAACGGGAGAACAGCGGCCAGGGGCAGTACATCGACGTGTCCGCGCACGCGGCCCTCGCGGTCACGGTGGAGTTCGCGAGCACGAACTGGGAGTACGAACGGGCGACCATCCGCCGCCAGACCGGCCGTCACGCCGGACGCCAGCCTACGGCCCGGACGCAGCACCTCTGCGCGGACGGGAAGTACGTGAACCTGAGCCTGCCCTTCAACCAGGACGCCTGGCACAAGCTCCTGGCCGTGCTGCGCGAGAAGGGGATCGACCTGGACCTCGATGTCGAGGCGCTTGCCGACCCGCAACGCCGCTTCGCCTTGGGCAGCACTATCCTCGACGTACTCGAGGTCATGACCTCGACGATGACTTCCGAGGAGCTGTTCCACCTCGGCCAGAGCATCGGGCTGACCTGGGGCGCCGTGCGCCGGCCAGAGGACTGGCTGGACGACCCGCACGCCGCCGCGCGCGGCTTCTTCGTGGAGGTGGAACAGCCGGAGATCGGCCGCACGCTGCGATATCCCGGCGCCCCCTACAAATTCCTGGGCTCGCCCTGGCGGCTGCGCAGGCGAGCACCGGCCCTGGGCCAGGACAACCAGGACGTCTACGGCGAGTTGGGCCTTGCGCCCGCGGACCTCACCGCCCTCCGCGAGGCCAGCGTGATCTAGGTCTCTCGCGGTCCGCGTGGTGCCGGATCTGCGCCGGCGCCCATCTCGCGGGAGCCCCTCACGAGCCCTCTCGGACCTCCACGATTCCGTCGGCAACGAGGCCGTGGGCCTTGCGCTGGTCCCGGCTGGGGGCCTCGGCGTCCGGCGCCTCGACCAGGCTGTAGACGCGGCCGGTCTGCTCGTTGAACACTACTTGACGTAATCACACCGTACTGACCCTGCCCCTCGAGGTCCCGCTTGTGCGCCCTCGGCGGCCGAGACCGCCCGCGGGGGTGTCCGCTCCCTCGATGCGCCGGACGGTCCCTCGATCTAATGCGTTAGCGTTGCTAAGGGGAGGGCGCGGTGATATATTGCCTTTAGCACAGGTTCCGGTTTTCGGAAGTGGGTTCTCGGCCCACTTTTTTGTTAGCCTGAAACCGGCGCCTCGGCTGCCGGCCGCGTCGAAGGCGGCCAATGGGTCAGAACACAAGGAGAAATAGGGTTGGCCACCGCGATACAGCGCGCGACAAGAACGAACCAGAACGACTTCCTGACCGCGATCGCGCAGCTCGCTGCCGAGAAGAACCTGCCGAAGGAAGTGGTCTTCGAAGCTGTCGAGGCCGCGCTCGCCTCCGCTTACAAGAAGGACGCGCTCGCGAACGCGAACCTGATCGTGAAGATCGACCCGAGCACGGGCAACGCCCGCGTCTTCATGCAGAAGACGGTCGTCGAAGAGGTCGAGGACCCGAAGACCGAGATAACGCTCGAGGAAGCGAAGCAGATTCAGCCGAACACGTACATCGGGGATGTCGTCAACATCGAAGTCACGCCCGCGAACGCTGGCCGTATCGCCGCACAGACGGCGAAGCAGGTTGTGCTCCAGCGCCTGCGCGAAGCCGAGCGCGAGGTGGTCTTCGAGGAGTACTCAGGCAAGGAAGGCGACATCATCTCCGGCGTGGTCCACCGCATCGAGGGGCGACACGTGTACATCGACCTCGGCAAGACGGAAGCTGTCCTGCCGCCTTCGGAGCAGGTCCGGACCGAACACTACCGGCCCGGCCAGCGCCTCAAGGTCTACCTGTTGGAGGTGCACAAGGCGAACCGCGGCCCCCAGGTCACGGTCTCGCGGACGCACAAGAACCTGTTGCGCCGCCTCTTCGAGCTCGAGGTGCCGGAGATATTCCGCGGCACGGTCGAGATCAAGGCCATCGCCCGCGAGCCGGGGTTCCGCAGCAAGGTGGCGGTCTACTCGCGCCAGGAGGGCATCGACCCGGTGGGCGCGTGTGTCGGCCTGCGCGGCATCCGCATCCAGAACATAGTCAATGAGCTCAACGGCGAGCGCATCGACGTTGTCCAGTGGGACCCGGACCCGGCGCGCTTCGTGGCCAATGCGCTGAGCCCGGCGCAGGTCCACCGTGTGCGCCTGCTCGGGGACGAGCAGAACACCGCAGAGGTCGTAGTTGCCGACCGCCAGCTGTCGCTGGCAATCGGCAAGGAGGGGCAGAACGCCCGCCTGGCCGCGAAGCTCACCGGGATGCGGATCGACATCAAGAGCCTGTCGGCGGTCGAGGAAGAAGAGGGGGCAGAGGAGCCCGTGGCCGTTTCGACGGCGAGCCGCATGATCGCCGAGCCTGGCCCGCGAGACGTGCCAGTCTGGGCCGAGGTCGTCGAGCCGGAAGAGGCGGAGGAAGAGGAGAAGCCCGCTGCCGCGACGGAAGAGGTCCTCGCGCCGGCGGCGATGGTCGCTCCGGCCGAG